>JAIXRT010000120.1 GCA_027485075.1 Cytophagaceae bacterium | reverse complement strand
CCAAAACTTCGCAAACCCCAGGTAAAACACAACTCATCAATCACTTCATGATTGACGACAAATGGTACCTAGTCGATTTGCCCGGTTACGGTTTCGCCAAAGTCAGCAAAGAAAAACGCCGCGACTTCGAAAAAATGATCTTTGATTATTTAATTAATCGGGAGAATTTAACCTGCCTATTTGTCCTATTAGACATTCGACTAAAACCTCAGGCCGTTGACATTGAGTTCATGAACCGAATGGTCGAAAATGAGATTCCGTTTTATATTGTGTTTACGAAAGCCGATAAGCTTTCTCAAAAACAAGTAAATGAGAGCGTTGATGCCTACAAGAACTTCTTGCTAGAAAGCTGGGACGAACTTCCCGAAATCTTCATCACCTCGGCAGAAAAACACGTGGGTCGCGAAGGAATTTTGGCCAGCATAGATGAATTAATTAAATCATCTCCCTATAAAGTAGGGAAATCTTAATACTTTTGCCCCCATCATTAGCTAAACATACATGGAATTATTGAATGAAGTTGCCCATATCTCCGGTAAACCGGGATTATTTAAAGTGCTTAAGCCTACAAGAACTGGCGTAATCGTTGAAACCCTAGACGCCGCAAAACAAAAATCGGTCGTTAGCGGTCAAACACGTATCTCCGTTTTGAAAGACATCTCGCTTTATTTGGCAGATCACCAAGATAGCACACTTCCTCTTTCGGATTTATTTTTACAAATCCATGCTAAATTCAATGGAACACTTCCATTGGAACCCAAAAAAGCAAACGATGCAGAATTATACGCAGTTATTGCAGATGTAGTTCCTAATTATGACGCAGATCGCGTTTTCGCCTCTGATATCAAGAAAATCCTTAATTGGTACCTGATTTTATTCACCTTTGTTCCAGAACTTTTTCCTGCCAAAGCTGCCAAAGCACCTAAAGCTGAAAAAGCAGAAACAGAAGCGAAAGAAGTGAAAAAACCAGCCGCAAAAAAGGCCGACAAAAAAGCTAAGTAATCCCACACATGCAGGAGGCTATTCAGATAAGAGCCATCGCCCCAGAAGATAATCAGGCAATGGCGCAGGTTATTCGAACGGCTTTGGCAGAATTTGGCGCGAATAAACCAGGAACTGTATTTTTCGACCCCACAACCGATGCCTTGTATGAACTTTTTCGCACCCCTGGCTCTGCCTACTTTGTTGGATTAGATGCTAATCAAGTTATCGGCGGATGTGGAATTTTCCCAACCGAAAACCTACCAGAAGGCACCTGCGAACTAGTTAAATTGTATGTAAACCAATCCGCGCGCGGCAAAGGATTAGGAAAAATTTTACTAGAAAAATCGATGCATTGGGCAAAAACCAATGGATATACTCAGGTCTATTTGGAATCTATGCCCGAACTTTCCAAAGCAGTTTCGATCTATGAAAAATTGGGATTTAAGAATCTCCCTGGGCCATTGGGCAATAGCGGCCACGATGGATGTGACATCTGGATGATCAAAACCTTATAAAAAAAAGACCTCGAATCGCTTCGAGGTCTTTTTAGTTATATGCGTTAGTCGCTTATTTCAATGAATTGATATACTTCGCTAATTTAACCGCATCTTCCTTAGGAACATTGGTCATAGGCGCCATCGGTGGGTAACCCGGCCAGTTAGATGGCTGAGGTTTTGCAATTAAAGCAACGATTTTATCCACGGAGTATTTCTTTTTAGCCACATCCTTATAGGCAGGGCCCACTAAGCGTGTATCCACTTTGTGACAAGCAAAACACGTATATTTTTGCATTAATGGCTTTATATCAGCCGGAAAATCTTCCGCTTTCGCTTCGAAACCAAATGCAGCCGCAGCTAAAGCCACAGACATAATTAATTTAGAGTAAGTTTTCATATAGTATAATTCGTTAAACGATTTGGCCTAAGCCATAAATTAAATTCAGTCGATGTGTTAAGTCCTGCAAATTAATAGATTAAATCTAAAATGCTATCCCTTTTTCACAGAATCCACGGCATTTCGTACACTTCCGTGGGTTTCAAGTAAATTAGCCGCAACTTCTTCCGTCACACCCGTCGCTTCACAAACCATGCGAATCGCACGTAAAACTAATTTGTGATTGCTCAATTGCATATCCACCATCTTATTTCCACGCACCTTGCCCAACCGAATCATCACCGTGGTAGAAATCATATTCAAGACTAATTTCTGGGCCGTACCCGACTTCATTCGCGTACTTCCCGTAACATATTCAGGACCTACCAACACCTCAACCGGGTAAGTAGCCTCCGCCGCAATCACACTTCCTCCGTTGCAAACGATACATCCAGTAAGTATACCACGCGAATTGGCCGCTTGTAAGCCACCCACTACATAGGGCGTCCGACCCGAAGCCGCAATACCAATCACCGTATCCAAGGGACCAATCCCAAAGGCCTCCATATCTTTCCACGCCTGATTTGGATCATCCTCCGCATTCTCAACCGCCTTACGAATCGCTCCGTCCCCACCCGCAATAATACCAATCACTAAATCAAATGGCACTCCGTAAGTTGGCGGACATTCCGAAGCATCCACCACGCCTAGTCTGCCCGAAGTACCCGCACCAATGTAAAACAAACGGCCACCTTGCTCCATGCGTGGTACAATTTGATTCACCAACGCCTCAATCGCAGGAATGACTTTTTCAACCGCAAGTGGTACCGTTTTATCTTCTGCGTTCATTTGACGCAACAGCGTATCCACCGATTGCTTATCTAGATCCTCATAATGAGAAGCCGATTCTGTCGCCAATAAAGTTAAATTTTCAGCCATTCCTTAGTTTGATAATTTTGCCAAATTGGCAAAGAAATGTGGTATCGTTTCAATCCCTTTATAAAAATTAAATAGGCCATAATGCTCATTAGGAGAATGTATCGCATCGGTATCTAAGCCAAATCCCATCAAAATCGACTTCACGCCTAATTCTTTCTCAAACAAAGCTACAATGGGAATACTTCCACCCCCACGTGTAGGAACAGGCTCTTTCCCAAACGTAGTCGCTAATGCATCTGAAGCCGCTTGAAACGCAATACTATCGGTGGGCATTAAATAAGCCTCCCCACCATGATGTGCTTTTACAGTTACCTTCACACCCTTCGGCGCGATGGCTAAAAAGTGTTCCGTAAATAAGCGTGTAATTTCTTCCGAGCGTTGATTAGGGACTAAACGCATCGAAATTTTGGCATAAGCCATGGAAGGTAAGACCGTCTTAGCCCCTTCTCCGGTATACCCACCCCAAATGCCATTAACATCCAGCGTAGGTCGAATCGAAGCTCGCTCAATGGTCGAATATCCCTTTTCTCCATAGACAGTTTGAATGCCTAAATCTTTTTGGTAAGCATCTAAATCAAATGGTGTTTGTGCCATAGCTGCGCGATCTGCTGCACTCACCTCCAATACGCCGTCGTAAAATCCAGGAATCGTTATATGATTAAATTCATCATGCAACGAGGCAATCATTTGGCATAATATATTGATGGGATTAGCAACCGCTCCTCCATATACGCCAGAATGTAAATCACGATTAGGTCCTTGAACCGAGACCTCCATGTAACTCAACCCACGTAAACCCACATCGATCGACGGGGTATCATTAGCAATGATAGCGGTATCTGAAATTAAAATAACATCGGATGCAAGTAACTCTTTGTTTGATGCCACAAAATGTCCCAGATTATCTGACCCCACTTCCTCTTCTCCCTCGATCATAAACTTAACATTGCAGGTTAATTCCCCGCTTGCATGCATAGCTTCAAACGCTTTAATATGCATAAACACTTGACCCTTATCATCGCAAGCACCGCGAGCAAAAATTTTCCCATCCTTCACAATCGGATCAAACGGTGGATTGTCCCATAAATTCAATGGATCAGCTGGCTGAACATCATAATGGCCATAAACTAAAATAGTAGGCGCGGCCGGATCAACCATTTTCTCACCATAGACAATTGGAAATCCTGCTGTCTCTTCAAGTCGCACGTGATCAGCACCTGCTTTGCGTAAACTTTCAGCGACCCACTCGGCCGTTTGACGCACAGAACCTGCGTAGGCAGGATCAGCAGAAATAGAAGGGATGCGTAATAATTCGAATAATTCGGCCAAAAAACGATCGTGATTGGCCTCTATAAAAGCTTGCGTATTTTTCATGTGTTGTCGGCGGAATCGAATGTAAATTCCATCAACAAATATAAAAAAATAAAATCAAGCTTTACTTTTTCGCGGGGATAAGGTACATGCGATTTTCCGTCCCTTTAAAAATGCGCACGATGTTCATACGGTGCGTAAACACGACTAAAACTGCAATGAAAATACCAAAGTAAATGATCGCTGGTTCAACGGGCCCAAAAACACCCCAACTAAGCAAAACGGGAAACAAGATGGAGGCTACCATCGAGCCCAAGGATACATAATGGGAAATGGCAAAAACAACTAAGAAGATCAAAATACTAGCTAGTGCCGCTTGAGGATGTAAAGCGAGAACCATTCCCAAGGTAGTTGCAACGCCTTTACCGCCTTTGAAATTACAAAAGACTGGAAGCAGGTGTCCGATGATCGCTAAAAACCCGAAAAATATTTTAAGCGTCACACAAGTCTGCCAATCTACCTGATGCATGTAAAACAAAACAGACGCTAAACTGGTGGCTAAAAAGCCCTTTAGAGCATCTACAAACAATACGATACTTCCTGCTTTTTTACCTAATACACGAAAGGTATTCGTGGCACCCGCATTTCCACTACCATGCAATCTTATATCTATGGAATGATACGCATTCCCGTACCAAATAGCAGTGGGAATAGATCCAAGTAGATAACTTAAAATTGAAAAAGAGGTAATTATTAAAATCATAATTCGGCACCAATCTCGCCAAATGGCTTGCGTTCAAATATAGGTCGCTATTATGCTAAAATCAAGAAGTTCAAAAAAGTTCTTGAAATGTTTAAATTTTGGTCTTTATAATATACTAAAAGTGGAAATTAATGGAGCCCATCAACCGAAAAAGATCTGGATTTCCATGGTCTAAATAACTCAACCGATGAAATGCTTGCAATCGAAAAAGTTTGAAAATGTTATCGATACCATACCCCACTTCCACAAATGGTTTTTTAGGATCTAAGGAATCAAAATCATAGCGATCTTGGTAGCGTGAGTCCATCGGCTGATTAACCTCTTGCATGAGCGCTCGATTTGACGTCCGCTGGCTACCATAGAGCACATTCGTACTCACAATAAAACGCCATTTCAATTTCTTAATCAGCGGGATGCGATTAAAAAACAAGCCTTCAAAGTTGTGATTAAATTGCAGCGAAGCGAATCGATCACTGACAAATTCAAAATAATTCATGGTGGAAAATGCACTCCGAACAAACATAAAGGTCTCATTCCCCAAATGTGGAAACAAGAGCGGCGCTGGAAGGTTGGACGGGGTGTATCCGGCCAATAGCGTGTAATCAGATCGCCCGTATTTCCCAAGTCTGAAAGTTTGATACGCCTTGAGTGTAAATCGGTGGTAGTTGAAATCACCTCCGAACACACCCTTTAAACCTTGCTGATACCGAAATGTAAGCACCGGGATCCGGCGTGTGGCCAGCGTGACCTTCTCATTCCCGTTTAAAATAAAGGTTTCATTCTTAGCAAAACGTGCCTCAAACGTAAAAAATGTATCATTATAATGATCCTGCACGGGGGAATCCATACCTAATTCAGGCTGTAATCGGTATTGAAAACGGAACAAGGGATCGAACGAACGCATATTCATGGAGCCCGTTAAACGAAAACCCCGGATAAATTCAGTCGAAAAAAATGCCTCCGAGTCCCTCCTGAAAAATGCCCCTGAAAATGAACCCCAACGCGTAAATGCATAGAACAATTTATTATCTCCGATCAGATCAGGGGTTAAGCCAACTCGCTCTAATTCATAACTATGCTTGATTCCAGCCACCGTCCATTTACTTTTGGAAAACAAATAATTTACCTCCCCGGAATATTTGGGTATCAAATCCTTGGTACCAAAACTGGCGTGGCCTCTGAAAATCCAACTAGAATCAAATAGCGCGTTGGTTCGAAATCCCAATCGTACACGCGCTCCTTCTATTTGATTAATCGCTAAACCGGAAATGTAAGGGCCTACATCCATATCCTTAAATGTGCGATGGCCGCTCAACACCACATCCGCGATCTCCACATAAGTACGGACGATGGGCACAGATTTGATCGAATCAATCATCGAAAAAGCAAGTAAGTCTTGTCGGCTTAACGATTCATGGCGCGCATTTTTCCAATACTCAGGATTCGCATCCCGGGCATTTGCGGCCACCTCCGAGGTTCGATCGTAGAACGGTAACGGATGCGGCTTATTGATCACAAAATTTTTGTTGGAGATAAACATTTTCAACAACATCCCCGCCGAGCCCTTCGAGATCTCTTCCAAGTCGATTAAGAAACGCGTGCGAGCAGGCAACCAAACGCCAGTCGCAGTCTGCTCAAGTTCTTGGGAAATCTTTACTTTTTCTATGAAGTTTAGATTGGCTGCTTTACCCACAGTGGCATCAATCTGCGTTAAGGCAAATTGTGTGGTGTCAATCCACATTTGACCGGTGTAGGTTAGGTCAGCGGGATTCTTTGGTTCAAATTCAATTTGATAACATGTTCTTCCTTCTACTTGGACCGTGTCCAGCAAATAGTACTTATAGGTCTGTTTCCATTGTTCGCCAATGGGACTTGCAAAATCCTTGCCAAAAAAGCTGATGAAGTTTTGATAAAAATTATAATTCGTGACCAAATTTCCGCCGACCAGCTGGGAAATAAGTCCACCTTCACCCATGCCCACACCTTTAATATTCGTCTTTAAAATATGCTCTCTACGACGCCGAGGTGCTTCCAAATAATAAAATTTACTGACCGTCTCTGTGATGTAGGTAGGAATAAGCAACTTACCATCTTCTCCTGCCTGCTGCTCAAACTTTTTAATTGAAGAGGCAATATCTTGCATCACTTTTTTCCCTTTGAACTGCTCAGAAATATTATCTACATCCAGCTCCATTTTAGCATAGGAATCATACTCGTAGGCGGCAATTTGGATGCGATCATTGCGGCTTTTATTCGCCTGAATAGCACGTAAAATACGAAAGGCAGGATTCTCGCCTGAATACACCTTGACTTCGGACAAGTCGGCAGAACTAGGATTAACCTGAAAGTCAACTTCATGGATTCCAGGACTTTTATCTACTGCTTTGACCCGACGGGTATACCCCACCATGGAGACAAACAAAGAATCAGCCGCTACTTTAGATTGAAAGGAATAAACCCCTTGAAAATTGGTTGTACCTCCGCTGTTTACTCCTTTTAACCCAACAGAAGCAAATGGAATCGGGTCTCCGGTTTCTGCATCAGTGACCAATCCCTTATAGCTAAATTGAGCCTGTGCTTGCCAAGTAAGCATAAGAAAAAAGAACATTAGCCAACGGCCTTTGCAACTCAAAATCATCTAAAGGAATTTTTATACGTTGACCATGATGCTACCCAAAAATCTGAGCATCATGAACAAACATTTTAAATTTTTCTAAGGCACGAGCCCGATGTGCTAGTTGGTTTTTTTCAGCCAAACTTAACTCTGCAAAGGTTTGCTCAATACCTGTAGGAACAAAAATGGGATCATAACCAAATCCCTTCGTACCCCGGGGCTCCGCTTGAATTTGTCCATGCACTTCCCCCTCAAATACATAAAACTGACCTTGATGATGCAAGGTTAATACCGTCACGAAACGCGCATTTCTGTTAGTTTCATTTGCTAGTACCTGCAACAGCTTGGCTACGTTCGCCGTATCACTTTTCGCTTCTCCCGCATACCGCGCAGAATAAACACCGGGTGCACCGTTCAATGCGGCTACTTCCAAACCTGAATCATCTGCTAAACACGTAATACCACCAAATTTTTGCGCAATAAACTCCGCTTTTTGCCTCGAATTTTCGACCAATGTGGACCCTGTCTCTGGAATTTCAACCACCAAACCCAATTCAAAAACTGTCCGAAAATCAAAAAGATCTCCTAGGAGATCCTTGATTTCATCTATTTTATGCTCGTTTTGTGTAGCCAAATAAATCAGTGGTTTCATAATCCTTACGGCGCAATAATAGAAATTTCGAAATATAAAGGTGAATAACCCGGAATGGCCGAGTTTCCTGCAGTCCCATACGCGAGTGCATGTGGCATGACAACGGCAGCTTTCTCCCCAACACGCATTTTTTTCAATGCTTCCGTAAAACCTAGAATTAAACTTCGTTGACTTAAAACAAAAGGGACTGTGGGCGTCCCGAGTGTACCAGAATCAAAAATTGGGTTGTAGACAATAGCTCCTGATGTGGCATCTTTATGTACATAACTATATCCTAGCCGACCTGTATAATTAACAAGCACCGGTGCATCAGCAGCAACGGATGCGCCCGTTGGATTATCCACTAACTTCTTGAAAAACAAACCTGAACTTGTTTTTTCCGGATTATTGATGTTGTAGGTTTTTAGTATAAATGCAATCTGAGCATCTTCATTTCGGATTGCGTCGATTGTTAGATCGAGTCTAATCACCGAATAAGCCGGAACGTCACCATAGGAAGTTCCTCCAAATGCTAAGGCCGACGGAATAATAAATAAACCTGTTTCCCCTTCTTTTAAAAAGCTGAGGGGTAATGCAAAAATTGACTGAGCTGAATTAGCACCCCAAACTAGAGAGCGATTAATGTTTTTCGAACGCGAGGTAGAATCGATGACGGTGCCATCCAACAAGGTCATCTTGTAATGGAAGGTTACTAAATCCCCCGTGTTTCTCGCAATTCCTGCACCACTAGCCGTAGGAGTTTGATAGTACATTCCCTCTGGCGACTTTTGCAACTTCAGATTTTTGAGTTTGATATAATTTTGAATCTCCTCCTCATTCTTGTTGGCCGGATCCACATCCGAACCTAAATTACAGCCACTTAACAAAACAAAACAGCTAAGAACTATTCCTAAAATATACTTCATCTTCCTATTGAATTTTGGCTACGTAAATTTCAAAAACTAACGGCGTAAAACCTGCAATTTTGGTACCCGAACCTTTTTCACCGTACCCCAAAGAAGACGGAAAAACAAGAACGGCGCGTTCACCTAAACGCATCTTCGCAACGCCAGCTGAAAAACCTTTCACTGTCTGCGAACTTCCTATCGTCACTGAGAAACTATCCGTACGTGCCATATTGCCATCAAAGGCAATTCCATTTAGAAAACGACCCGTGTACTTCAATTTCACAACTTTTCCTGAGGCGGGTATTTCACCCGTTCCAGGAGTTAAGCTAATGTAACGTAAGCCCTCAGCGGTTCTTTCTTTAACCGTGTATTTATTGGCCGCTATAAATTCGTCAATTCGATCATTTTGACTACGAACCACATAATTTTTAATAGATACTTTTAATGGCGTAAAGGCAGGAAGCCCATCGAACGATTGTGACGTGCCTGGCAAAGCTAACACAGCTTCCTCACCATCTTTTAAATACGTCATCAAATTAGCAAAAATTGGATTTAAATAGCCAAACTGATAGACAAGTGGATCTTTTGTACGCTCAATCACCTGACCGGTCAACAGATTTGCAAGTTCATAATCCATGCGAAGCGTATCTCCTTTAGAAGCTAGTTCGCCGGATGGATTGGGTTTAGTCAACGCATAATAACCGCCATTTTCAATCGCAATGGGTGATTGATTTTGTTTCGTAAAATAGGCTAAAATTTGGGCCTGATTTTCTTTAGCCTTGACTTCATCTGCCAATTCCACATTGGACAAACACGATGTCATTGTCCATACGGCAAGAATTGCCCAAAACCCTTTTTGAATACTACCTATCATAATGCTTGCTAAACGAAAAAACCGTTCCTTTCGTATCAATCAAAATAGCGGGGGAATGTTTCCCCCGCTATTTTTTACTTTTTATTCAATACTTCTACTTCAAATACTAATACGGAATTTGGTGCAATTGGACCACGACCTTGATCGCCATACGCTAACTGTGAAGGGATCACAAATACGCCTTTTCCACCTGCTTTCAATAAAGTCAATGCCTCATTAAATCCTGGAATCATTTGACCCAATGGCATTTCTGTGCTTGATCCTTTATCAAATTCTTTGCCATCTAAAAACGTACCACGGTAATTAACAATCCATGATTCACCCATCTTTGGTGTAGCACCTTGACCTGGCTTTTCAATGCTTGCAAATAAACCTGAAGCTGTTTTCGTAAATTTCTTACCTGATTTCGCAATGTATGCTTCAATCATGGCTGGTTGCTTTGCAAGTAATTTAGCCGCATCCGCCTTAGCTTGTGCTGCTTGACCTGCCATTTCTTTTTCAAAATCAGCCTTTGACTGTACTTTCAAAATCTTAACCGTGTACTTTAAATCAGTACCTGGTTTCAAGAATGGAGGCAATGGAGCTTGAACCGTTTTTGCCAAACTATCTATAGGCACTAAAATGGTCGCAGAATCACCTACAGATAATAAACGAAGTCCATTCTCAAATGTTCCTTTGAACGCTCCTGGAGCAGCTTGAGGCGCCTGAACCATCCCTTTACCTGGTTGGCCATCTTTACGCGTATCCTGTAATACAGAATCCGCACCATTTTTAATTACTAAATCAAACGTAATGATATCCCCATCTTTCAACTTTTTTGCATTGTCGTCATGGCTGTGGATTTGAATTTTTACGCCTTCAATAACTTCTACTTTATCCTTGTTACAAGCTGTCATTAAAACAGTAGCAGAAAATAGGACACCTAAGGTTTTACGCATGATTTGTGTGTTTATTTTTATAAATTTT
This sequence comes from Cytophagaceae bacterium, assembly GCA_027485075.1. Lineage (GTDB taxonomy): Bacteria > Bacteroidota > Bacteroidia > Cytophagales > Spirosomataceae > Aquirufa. The sequence continues at coordinate 4,650 of JAIXRT010000120.1, read as the reverse complement.
TAACTCGTTTTATTTCAGAAAGATACAAAGGTAACACTTCTAGCAATTTTTCCTTCGCTTCCGCTAAACCACCCGCAGAAAATCGGCCACCCGAAGCATTTTTATGTCCACCACCTTCAAAATACGTAGCGGCAAATTGGTTCACCGCAAAAGGTTCAATGGACCGAAAAGATAGCTTCACGCCATCTGGACGCTGAATCATGCATATTGACCAAATAGCTCCTGCCAACTGCAATCCATAATTGACAATACCCTCCGTATCTCCCGGCTGCGAATGAAATTGTTTTTGATCCTCTTCCGTTATCCACATCAAGGCTAAATGATAGTCCGGCAAATATTCCAATCGATTGGCCAACACATGCCCCATAAATTGTAAGCGTTGCAAGCTCGCAGAATCGAAAACCTTGCGATGTACCGCATTCGTATTTACGCCTTTTTTTATCAATTCTGCCACAACTTCGTGCACATGTGCGGTTGTATTTGGATGCCTAAATGATCCCGTATCCGTCATAATACCCGAATATAAACAGGAGCCCATATCCGTATCGATGAGATCACCATCTCCCCACTCTTGAATCAAATCAAAGATCAATTCACAGGTTGATGCCGCAACCGTCCGATGGTAATAATAATCCGCAAAATCCTCTGGATCTAAATGATGATCGATCACCACCTTCTGACAACGTGCCGCTTCCACCCATTTGGCTAATCCATGCAATCGCTGCATGCCGGAAAAATCAAGGCAAAAAATCCAATCTGCGCGCTGAATTAATGCTTCAATTTGAACTTTATGTAAAATATTTTCGAAATCCAATATATCCGCAGCGCCGGGCATCCAAGTTAGGTTGGCCGACAAGCCTGATGGAACCACAACAACGGCATCTAACCCCTTCTTAATCAGGTACTTCTGCCACGAAAGCGTCGAGCCAATAGCATCAGAGTCAGGATTAAAATGCGTAGTGATAACAACTTGTTGGCCTGGAACTAAGGCGGCACGGAGTGCTGTAATTGAAGACATATAGCTGGGTAAAGCCCTTGTGATTTGGGCGTTCGCAAAGTTAAAGATAAATTTGTCAAAAAGTAGAAAAAACGAAATGCCAACAAACAGAACATTTACCATGATTAAACCCGATGCCATCTTGGACGGGTTTACAGGTCCAATCATCCAACAAATTGAAAACGCGGGATTTAAGATCATCGCGATGAAAAAAGTACATTTAAGCGCGGAAGAGGCTGGAAAGTTTTATGAGGTTCATCAAGCAAGACCGTTTTACGGCGAACTATGTGAATACATGTCATCCAATCCAATCATTCCCATGGTGCTTGAAAAAGAAAATGCAGTAGAAGATTTCAGAATACTTATTGGCGCTACTGATCCATCCAAAGCAGCAGAGGGTACAATTCGTCAAAAGTATGCACGCTCATTAGGTTCAAATGCGATTCACGGATCTGATTCCGATGAAAATGCAGCTATTGAAGGTGCATTCTTCTTTACCGCAGCTGAATTAAAATAAGCTTATTTGTGCTTATAGAATAAAAATCCATTCTCTTCCTTGATCAAAATCAAGTTCGGATGGTAACGATATCGATCCTCGGCATTCGTCTTCATCACCAAATAGGTGGGGCGATCTGTCGAGGATTGTTTCATTAACTCCTCCCCCGACGGACTATACGCCTGTTTCTGAAAGTACAATAAATGAGCAAAGGATTTGAAACCTACGGGCTCGATATAAACTTTTTGACCTACATGCGAAATGTAAAAATCCAACGGTGTAGCCTGCGTATATCCCTCAATCTTCGGAACTACGACGGCCACGTACAGGAGAATAACGATAATGACAGCTCCCATCATGCGGGCGATGTGTTTGAATTGAATGTGCTTTTGCCAAATCGTCCCGAGCACCACTACCCCGAAAAACGCACCAATTCCTACTTCCCAGCCCTCCCAGTAGACTGGAGCTTGCAAATTACCTTGAACAAAAACATCTTTTATGTACACACTGTAAGCTCCCGCATGCATCCCAATCCAAGGAACTAGTGCGAAAATAGTAGCCAAAATCAAGCCAACAGCAGCTAAAAAGATCGTATATCCACGTTTCCAGGTCCAGGTACCTGCCAGCCAATCATGCAAAACGAGCGCAGAAAAATAGGTTAATGGCAACCAGCACATACTTGAATAATGCACGATTTTCGTTTTGACGAGACTAAAGAGAATCAACACAACCCAAAACAACACTTGCATCCATTGACTTAAACGAGCTGGTTGATTGCGCGAAAACAAGCGCGGACCTGCCCAGATCGAGATTGGAAAACAACCCAAGAGTAAAACAAAAAAATGATAATAAAACGGTTGGCCATGCCCCGCATCACCCGTTGTCAATAAACGAATTTGATAAGCAAAGAAGTCAACTAAAATTCCCCAACCGAATTTCCAAACAATCAATGCGTACCACGTAACAAAAAGGGAAATAGCGAGTAGTGCGGCCAATAACACCCCAGAAAACAGACGTTTGAAATTGGCCAATACCTCAGCCCGATGAAGCACAGCAAACACAAAAATGGTCAAGCCCCAGAGTAAAAGTGCGACGGGGCCTTTGGTCAACATACCCAGACCGATACAAATTCCGGCCCAAACGGCCGATCTCAACGAGATGGAATCCGCATAAAATTGGCTTATTTGATATACTCCCAGAAAGATAAACAGATTAAATAAGGGGTCAATGATACCCGAACTAGCATACACATGCGGTGTGATGGCCGCCAGGTAGGAAAATGCCCAGAGATGCCCCATGCGTTCGGACACATGCTTCGACCCGATTCGATAAACGACCAGTAAGGTTGCGATGCCAATGATTGCATTTGGAAAGCGAGCAGCAAATTCCATGGACGTCCATGCCGATTCTGTAAACGTGCCAAAAAACTGAAAACTCAACACTTGAAGCCACATAAATAAGGGCGGCTTTTCCCAAAACGGCTGAAAGTTAATTTGAACGCTGAGGTAATCGCCACTGACCAACATCTCACGGGCGGACTCGGCAAAATTAATTTCGTCCCAATCAAATAAGTGAGAAGCTCCCAAAAAAGGAATGTAGCAGATTGCCCCGATAATTGACCAAAACAAATAAGGTTTTCGCAGCAACTTAGACATGATTCGTATGAGATTTATAAAGCATAAAATAATAGACCAGCGCGGAACTCAGAAATCCTATACCGGCACCTACTGCCACATCGATTGGGAAATGTTGCATGAGATACACCCGTGAATACCCTACGCCCATCGCTAAAATAGCCATGCCCAAGCTCCAGCTGCGTGATTTTCCCAACAAAGCAAACCAAAAAAACATAAACCAAGCCGCGGCAGTATGCCCGGAAGGAAAGCTATTCTGGGTATGAACTTCAACACCTGGAACGAGATACCAAGGTAAATGCAGCTGCTCGAAAAAGGCGATTGGGCGCAAAGCATTGGGAAAAATCAGATGTTTAATGCCTTGAACAATGAGCGTCGAAAGGGCATATGAGGTCAAGAAAGGGACAAAAAAAGCACGTTTCTTTTGATAAAAATAGACCGCTAAGGCAATCGGCAAGAATACCTCAGCCAGAGACGTAAAGAAACGAAATAAATAATCTGCCCAATTCGCATGATGGGCATTCACCCAGGTCATTTGTTCCAATCGGGTAAACTGCCATATAACCGTGATGCAAAGGCTTTCAAAAGCCAAAAAGGCTAAGCCAAAGGTCCACAAAGATTTTTTCGATTGGGTCATCCATTCAAAGGTCGGAAGATTTTATGAAAAAGGTAAGCGTCCCACTTGCTGTTTCCGAAAATTTACCTAATTTTGCATTCCTTTTTTTAACACAAGCCGTGTCATGAAAGTTTTAGAAGCGTACCAGATACCCATCATTTCGTTAGAAGATAAAGCGTATCAATACACTTTTAGCGGGGATGATTCATTTTTCGCAGCTTTTGAGCAGGATTGGGTAGAGAAAGGCACATTTAATGTGACGGTTGACTTAACGAAGTCGGCCTTAATGATTCAGGTTCAGTTACAGATTACAGGTTCATTAGAATTAACCTGCGATCGATCACTGGAGCGTTTCGATTCTCCGATTGCGGTGAATGAAAAACTTATTTATAAGTATTCAGACCACAATGAGGACATGGGAGACAATTTATTCTTATTGGACCGCAAGGAGCCCAAATTAGATTTATCGCAAGATATTTTTGATTTCATCGCCTTGGAAGTACCAATGAAAAAATTACATCCCAAGTTTTTAGCAGCAGGAATGGACACCGAAACGGATGAATTTATTTACACAACAGATCGTGCGGATGCGAGTCCGTCACAGTCGGCAGAAGAAGCAACAGACCCACGCTGGGCTGCACTTCAAAAACTAAAAGATTTAAAATAAAATTAATTAACTAATACGATGGCACATCCTAAACGAAAAATCTCTACTACACGTCGTGATACTAGAAGAGCGCATGATTTCGGAACTCCTAAGCACTTAGGCGTAGACCCACAAACTGGCGAAACACACCTATATCACCGTGCACACGTGCATGAGGGAAATTTATATTACAAAGGTAAAATGATTGTAGAAGGATATTCTGCACGTTAATTTTACCAGGCTAGCCAAAAAAATCAGTTT
>JAIXRT010000112.1 GCA_027485075.1 Cytophagaceae bacterium | reverse complement strand
TTGACCAAATCAATGCCAAAAAAATCATGGCCATTGGGTTGGAATATGTAGGAGATAATGGCGGAGGATTGCCATTTGTTAAAAGCATGGCAGAAATTGCTGGCCAAATGGTCTTACCCATTGCCAGCCAAATATTAAGTGCCTCCCTGGGTGGTGGTATATTATTAGGAAATGTTACTGGCGTTTCACCTTGTCGGATCGTCTTATTGGGATCCGGAAATGTAGTAGAGCAAGTCGCACGCGCTGCATGGCATGCGGGCATTCAAGTCCAGGTTTTTGACAAAGATATTTATAAGCTGCAACGCTTAAAACAAAGCCTAGGTTTCCCATTGGTCACCCAAGTAATTGATTCCGAAAACCTCCCAAATGCACTTCAGGATGCTAATTTGATTGTAGGCGCGCTCCGTTCCGATTCAGGCGTTACCCCTTGCATCATCACGGAGGAAATGGTTAGCAAATTAAAGCCAGGCACACTCATTATGGATGTTTGTATCGACCAAGGAGGCTGTTTTGAGACATCCGAATTAAGCCACTTGGGAAAACCCGCGTTTACCAAATATGGCATTACGCACTATTGCGTTCCTAATATCCCGTCCTTAGTTGCCCATACTGCTAGTTTAGCCATGAGTAATTTATTGACTTCATTTATTTTAAAAGCGGGAAAAACAGGTGGAATTGAGGAGATGCTTTGGCAAGGAAAATCCTTTATGAAAGGGATTTATTGCTATCAGGGCCATGTGACCAACGGCCACATGGGTAAGTTATTTAAAAAAGCAGTGAAAGACATTCAGTTATTATTACTAAGTAGAAGCTAATTCCATGATCGAAGACTACACCGCCCTTTCAAACGCGCCCAATTCACCTGAGTTAAACGGGAAGTACTTGGGACTTATATCAAGTGACTTTATTAAAGTGGCTGATGCCTTGAAAGAGGCAGCCTACCAAATAAAAAAACGGGGATTCTCTGACTATCCCATTTTTGTCTGTTCTCAGCGGACCATTGAAATAGGCCAAAAGTTGATTGGGGTCTCTGAATTAGGCGAGAACAAATGGAATTACCATGCATCCTTGCTTGAAGAGTTTATCCAACGCAAGCTAATCGCGGAGGAAAATCGCGAACTATTTGAGCAAAATTATAAGGATATAGAGGAATTCGCCTGCCTATTCGTGGTGGATGGTCAATTCACCAACTTTGTATTTATACCGTATCCGGACGAGGCTTAATTTTTTCGATTCATCGGATGGAAATCCTGAACCATTTGACTTAGGTAGGCCCGATCTAAATGGGTATAAATTTCAGTCGTCAATATGGACTCATGACCGAGAAGTTCCTGTACCGCCCGTAAATCTGCACCTCCCTCAATTAAATGCGTGGCAAACGAATGCCTAAAGGTATGTGGGCTAATGGATTTTTGAATTCCAGCCTTAGCTGCCAAATCTTTACAAATTAAAAAGACCATCACCCGACTCAGCATTGCTCCACGTCGATTTAAAAACAGGACATTGTGCGCATCTTTTTTCAAGGAAATGCTGGGTCTAACTTGCTCACGATATAAGGTTAAATAATGAAATGCCTCCCGACCTATGGGTACCAAACGCTCTTTATCCCCCTTTCCACGTACTTTTATTAAACCTAAATCAGCATAAATATCTGTTAACTTCAGGCCAACCAGCTCAGAAACCCGCAACCCGGATCCATACAGCAATTCAAGCATGGCACGGTTACGCACACCCTCATTCGTGGATAAATCAGCTGCCTGCAAAATCAACTCAATTTCATCATACGATAACGTATCAGGAAGGTGTCGGCCTTTTTGCGGAGACTTCATGTGGGTAGTCGGGTCCGAAATCAAGGGATTTTCCGTAGCTAAAAATTGAAAAAAACTCCTGAGACCTGACAAGCAACGCGCTTGTGAACTTGCCTCTATTCCCAATCCATGTAATACATTGAAAAAATCAAGAATGTGATCTTCGGTAACTCGATCGACAGCAAAATCCTCGCCAACAACTGGGACTAAATAAAGCGCAAATTTGCGCACATCCCGTAAATACGCCTCATGTGAATGTCCGGAAAGGCCTCGTTCAATTTTCAGATAATTACCAAACAATTGGATTTCCTTTTCCCACATGGACATAATATTCAAACTATCCCGTAAATTTAGGAGAAATTTGAAAACTGTTTCGCTTTTATTTGTAGACCATGGTACGTAAAAAAATACTCATCCTGAATGGGCCCAACTTGAATTTACTTGGCACGCGTGAGCCAGAAATTTATGGGCATCAAACATTTGAACAGTTCTTGGATATACTGAGAGAAAAATTTGAAAAACAACTGGACATCGAATATTTTCAGTCCAATGAAGAGGGCGCAATCATTAATAAACTACATGAGGTGGGCTTTACGTATGAAGGCATTTTATTGAATGCCGGAGGATACACGCATACTTCTATCGCCATTGCTGACGCAGTTTCATCGATTAAAACACCTGTCATTGAAGTACACATTTCGAATGTACATGCTCGAGAATCATTTAGAGGACATAGTTATTTAAGCCCAAATTGCAAAGGTATCATTGTGGGTTTTGGCTTACGAGGATATGAGTTAGGTTTATACTCTTTCGTATAAAAAAGATGCTTTCATTTTACCCGGGTCCATCGAAGGTTTATCCTCAGGCGCTTGATTTCATTCAAGAGGCCTTTGACCAAGGTATTGTCAGCATCAATCACCGAAGCAAACGCTTCGAAATCTTGTTAAAAGACACTATGGAAGCGATGACCGCTTCCTGGAACATACCTCCAGATTACACTATCTATTTTGTTTCCTCAGCTACAGAAGCTTGGGAAATTGTTGCTCAATCGCTTGTTGGCTCAAAAAGTGCTCATTTCTACAATGGTGCTTTTGGAAAAAAATGGGGCCAATATGCCTCTCAAATCAATGCGAACACCCAATTGATTTCCTTTGGCTTGCATGAATCGTTAGCTGAAACCTCTGGAAAATTAGCATCTGATGTAGATACTGTTTGTCTGGTTCAAAGTGAAACGTCGAATGGGACGGGCCAACAAATTTGTCGCGCAGACTACCCAACTAATGTACTTATTGCAGTGGATGCTACGTCTTCCATGGGAGGCATAAGTTTGCCTTGGGAAGAGGCCGATGTATGGTTTGCATCGGTGCAAAAATGCCTTGGAATTCCGGCGGGACTTGGTATTATGATTTGCTCGCCGAAAGCCTTGCAACGCGCGCATACTTTGAACCATCGCAAACATTACAATGATATTTTGCTCATGGAAGACAATCGAAAAAGCTTCCAAACGCATTATACTCCCAATGTGTTGAGCATTTATTTAATGTGCCGACTGACTCAAACACTGCCTGATTTACACGAAGTCGAACAGGAAACCTTACGAAAATTAGCTATATGGGAGCAATTCTGGGAGTCCCAACAGCAGTGGGATCTTCGATTCTTAATTCCTGAAAAAGCACTTCGACTCCCTACGGTTTTGGCGTTAACAGGTCCAGCAGCGGAAATTGAACGGATCCAACGAGTGAGCATGGAGCATGGCGTTGAATTAGGCAAAGGATATGGCAAATGGAAAACCAATACCGTTCGAATAGCCAATTTCCCAAGTCATACAGAAGCGGATATTCGTCAACTCATCAATATATTAACCTTATGAAATTCGACCTCAAAGAAATCCTTTCCTCATCTTTGATTCTATTTTCAGTAATTGATATTCTAGGATCTATACCTGTGATTATCGATTTGCGAAAGAAGAATGGCAATATCCATGCAGAACAAGCAACGCTTGTCTCTGGAGTAATCATGATTGGGTTCTTCTTTGCGGGCAAATTGATCTTAAAATTCCTAGGCGTAGATACAAATTCATTCGCTATGGCGGGTGCATTAATCATCTTCTTAATCGGCCTAGAAATGACCTTAGGAAGGAATATCTTCAAATCCGAAGAGCTACAAGAAGGTGCAGCTCACAGTATTGTTCCTTTAGCATTCCCTATTATTGCCGGTGCTGGAACCATGACAACACTCATTTCACTAAAATCTCAATTTGAGGAAGAGAATATCATGGTGAGTATATTCATCAACTTGATATTCATTTACATCGTCCTGCGCTCGAGCGTTTGGATTGAAAAGAAACTAGGCAATGCGGGTACACAAGTTTTACGTAAGGTTTTTGGCGTTATCTTAATTGCCATTGCCATCAAAATATTCAAGACGCGAATGTTCTAACATGGCAAAAAAGCAAAAATATTATGTGATTTGGGAAGGCCATCAAAAAGGTATTTTTGATTCATGGGCTGAGACAGAAAAGCACATTAAAGGTTTTGCCGGGGCACAATATAAATCCTTCGATACACGGGATGAAGCCTATGCCGCTTCAAAAAAGAATTATTGGGCGAGTGTAAACCCAAAAGCCAAATCCGTTTTACGTACGACAAATGCTTCTCCATGCATTAAACCAAGCATTTCGGTGGATGCTGCTTGCGCAGGAAATCCAGGTGTTTTAGAGTATCAAGGTGTCAATACAGAAACCAAAGAAGTATTGTTTAAACGTGGGCCTTTCCCGGTAGGTACTGTAAACCTCGGCGAATTCCTTGCCATTGTGCACGGCCTTTCCTATCTGAAGAAAATCAATTGTCCATATCCACTTTATTCCGATTCAAGAACTGCTATTGCCTGGGTTCGAAACAAGGCAATCAAAACTAATTTAGAGCGAAATGCGCAAACTGAAGAACTTTTCGATTTAGTGGACAAAGCGATTTCTTGGCTAAAAAACAACCCAACGACCACCCAAATCCTAAAATGGGAAACGGAAGATTGGGGTGAAAATCCAGCGGATTATGGCCGAAAGTAGATCAATCTTTCAATTCAAACAATTTCAACTGGCACATGGAAATCCAGGTCTTAAAATCACAACGGAGGCTTGTTTATTCGGCGCATGGGCCCAGCAATTTGCTTCAGGAAAAGTACTCGATATCGGTACTGGATGTGGATTGTTAGCTTGTATGATCGCACAAGAAAACCCATCTTGTACCATAACAGCACTAGAAATACAAACAGACGTAGGGGTACTCGCACGTGAAAATGTGCTCAATTTGCCATATTCCATCGAAATTATCACCGAATCCATTCAAAGGTTCGAAGATAACTTCGACTTTGTTATTAGCAACCCACCCTTTTTCATTGATCATCTGGCAAATCCGATTGCTAGCAAGCAAATTGCCATGCACACGGACCATTTAAGTCCCGCAGAACTTGCGGAGGGCATTGCAAAAAATCTAAATCCGGATGGTCAATTTGCTGTTTTATATCCACCGTTTGGCATGAAACAATTCGAAATTGAGGCGAAAAAACGTGGGCTATTTATCAATCAATTGGTCGAAGTAAAACATCAAAAAGACAGAGAAACTTTGCGCGTCATGGCTGTTGGTTCACGTCGTACAGGCATGCAAAAAAGCGAAATGCTATGCATCAAAAATCCCGACCAAAGCTATACCGCTGAATTCATCGAGCTACTGAAACCCTACTATTTAATTTTCGACTAAACAAAATCCACGAGAATTCGTATTTTTGTCCGTTTGACACCCCAATATGTTGCAGATATCCATCGTAGTACCACTTTACAACGAAGCCGAATCCTTGCCAGAACTATGCGCATGGATTGACCGCGTGATGCAGGCAAATTCATTTCAATATGAAATGATCTTTGTCAATGATGGAAGTCGGGACACATCTTGGTCTGTCCTACAATCATTATCCAAAGAATATAAGTCCCTTAAAGGAATCTCATTTGCTCGCAATTATGGCAAATCAGCTGCCTTGCATGAAGGATTCCAAAAGGCCAGTGGTGAAGTAGTAATTACCATGGACGCGGATTTGCAGGATTCACCAGATGAAATCCCGGAATTATATCGAATGATCACGGAAGATGGGTTGGATTTAGTATCAGGATGGAAACAAAAACGTTTTGATCCAATTTCGAAAACAATCCCCACCAAATTATACAATGCCGCGACGCGCGCACTTTCAGGAGTTAAATTGAATGATTTCAATTGCGGACTGAAGGCCTATAAACTTGAAGTTGTCAAGACCATCAAATTGTACGGCGAAATGCACCGTTACATCCCTGTCCAAGCGAAATGGAACGGGTTTACACAGATTGGCGAGAAAGTAGTCCAACATCAATCTCGGAAATATGGCGTAACCAAATTTGGCTTAGAACGCTTTCTATATGGGTTTTTAGATCTATTATCCATCACTTTTGTTCAAACTTTTGGCAAAAGACCGATGCACCTTTTCGGTAGCTTAGGGATCTTATCGTTCTTTTCGGGAACTATAATTACGCTATGGTTAATCGGTGAGAAATTATATAACATTGCAAACCAACTGAAATACCGCAACGTCACGGATAATCCACTATTCTTTTTAGCCTTGGTGGCCATCATTTTAGGGGTTCAATTGTTTGTCGCTGGGTTCTTAGGTGAGTTGCTCATTACGAATTCAGACAAAACAACTCAATACCAAATCAAGGAAGAAATTGCCTAAGTATGCAAACGAATGATCTTAGCTGGCTCAGTCGCTCTGAGCTATTAATTGGTTCAACAGGAATTCAAACATTACAAAAAGCCCACGTATTGGTCGTTGGCCTAGGCGGCGTCGGTTCATTTGCAGCCGAATTTATCGCGCGAGCGGGCGTAGGAACCATGACCATTGTGGATGGCGATGTGGTGGATCCGACCAATCGAAATAGACAACTACCGGCCTTGTCAACGAATCATGGTGTATCAAAAGCACAGATTATGGCAGAACGGTTGTTGGCCATAAACCCAGCACTCAAATTAACTTCACATGAAACATTTCTGAGTCCAGATGCGGCAAAGGAAATTCTAGAGAATACCAAGTTTGATTACGTCATGGATTGCATTGATTCGGTGACACCCAAAGTTACTTTATTGAAAACAGCATATGATTTAGGTTACCGCATTGCGAGTTCAATGGGAGCAGGCGGAAAAATGGATCCTACGCAATTGCGCACAGCTGATTTGTTTGATACACGTCAATGTTATTTGGCATCTTTGGTTCGTAAGCGAATCCGAAAAATGGGCGTTGGCAAAGGAATTAAGACCGTATTCTCACTCGAAAAAGTAAAAGATGAATCCCTAATTTTAACCGATGGCAGTAACTTTAAGAAATCGGCCTACGGAACCATCTCCTACCTACCAGCCGCATTTGGCGGAGTGGTCGCTTCGATCGTGATTCGAGATTTACTCGACGAGCCTATCCCGATGGAGAAAAAACTTAAATCGTACAAAAAATGATCAAAATAGGCGTCATCAATGTGTCTGACCGAGCGAGTGCGGGAATCTATGAAGATATTCCGGGCAAGGCAGTCGTAGAATTGTTGAACGAATATTTGATCTCAGCATTCGAAGTCGTTTATGCTGTTATTCCAGATGAGCAATCCTTACTTGAGGCCAAGATGATTGAAATGAGTCAGGAGGTTTGCCTATTGGTGACCACTGGAGGTACAGGTCCAGCGTTACGCGATGTAACTCCGGAAGCGACTGAGGCTGTTTGCCAAAAAATGCTCCCTGGTTTCGGTGAATTAATGCGTTCCGTGAGTTTGCAATATGTGCCTACGGCGATACTGAGTCGACAAACCGCTGGGATTCTGAACCAAACTTTAATTGTTAATTTACCGGGTAAGCCAAAGGCCATTCGGCAATGTTTAGAAGTCGTTTTCCCAGCCATCCCCTATTGCATTGATTTGATCGGCGGTCCTTATTTGGAATGCAATGAAGAAAAAATGAAGGCGTTTAGACCAAAGTGAGGTGAGAGGTATTTTACTCATCGTTCTTAGTTCTTAGTTCTAAACTCAATAATTTCTCATACAACTGCTTGGTCACTGGCCCACGCGTTCCATTGCCTATCTCTTTACCATCAATTGCTAAAATCGGAACTACGCGTTTAGTACTTCCGGTCGTAAATACCTCATCTGCCTGTATAAAATCTGCCAAAGCACATGGCCCAATTTTGACTTGATACTTTTCAGTAGCCAAATCTATCACATGCTTACGCGTAATCCCTTCCAAAATATGAACATCAGGCGTATGAATAACACCATCTTTGACATAGAACAAATTACTCCGCGACGATTCTGACACACCGTGTTCCAAGGTATGATAGATTAAATCATCCGACCCCGAGGCTTTTACTTGCGCCCAATTCCGTATCGCAAAAGCATA
>JAIXRT010000091.1 GCA_027485075.1 Cytophagaceae bacterium | reverse complement strand
CTTGCGTAGTTGCCGCAGGTACTCGGACGTCCATTAGTGCTCGAAATGAGTCTCATGCGGTAATAATTGCCAGCTGAAGCCAGTGCGGATATTTGAATGCTTTCACGAAAGGTGGAGTTGGCTTGAAATGTCTTAACCGTTTCTTCTGCATCGTCGAAATCTCCATCTTGATTCCAGTCGACAAGTAGTAAAGCATCTTTCAGCTGTGCATTGGCAAAATCAATTTGGCAATCTAGCTGGGATCCTTGTTCGGTTTGTATTCTTTTTTGCGTAAAATCTGTCGCAGTTGCATCCGTAAATTCGGTTGTGCCAAATTTTGATTTCGTGATGCTATTGAGATTGGTTGTGGGCGCAGCAGCACAATATGCCGTTCCTCCAATTCCCGAGATGACTAAGCTGAAGTCTTGTTTGTCAGATCTTAAGGAACCTTTATGGAACAAAATTAAAGTATATGTTTGGCCGGGAATGGCTCCAATGACACGAATTTTTTCCACGTTATCGCGGAAGTTATTCCCTGTGGTTGCTGGATTTCCTGGATTGTCTGGATCTAAAATGAAGGGGAGCGAAATTCCTTGCGGGCCTTGAATTTGGATATCCAGGTCATTGACTAGGCGCGGACTCCGATTATTTAAATTTTCAGGGGATAATGAAAGGACCGAACTTTCGGGATCTGTCCAAGATAAGGTCACTTCTAAATCTCCTTTTCCTGAGGCAATTAATGGGATAGTTTGCCTGGTATTATTTAAAAGCGTTCCTTCTGTAATGCGATGCGATCCGTATTTATTTTGTACTACCGAGGCTGCCTGCTCTGCATTAATGAGCCCCCATCCACTTTGGTAGTCTGGGCCTGCATTACCCATGTCTAAAGCAGTGTGTATCGCTAAACCTTTGAGTGTTGCTGCACGCATGAACGCCCCTTTATTTAGACGATTGTATAATTGTTGTAATAAAAACAAAGATCCGGCTACTTGCGGAGAAGCCATGGAGGTTCCGCTGAGAGTCGCATAGGAAGAGTTTCCTGTATTTGATGTTGATAATACATCTGTTCCGATGCCTACTACATCAGGTTTAATACGTCCGTCGTCAGTGGGGCCCCAACAAGAAAAATCGCTTAATAATACTTCTTTGCCATACATCGGTATTTGCGTACTTAGTTCAGCTGCACCTACGGTCAATATATTTTTTGCATTACCTGTCGTGGAAATGATATCATACCCGTCGTTTTTTGCGCGTGAAATGGATGAGGAATCTCGTGTGTTTCTGAGTAAATAAAAGGTGCCTGGAGCGGGGCCCGTTTGGCTTCGGCTATTTCCCGCAGATTTAGTCATCAGGTACATCGGGGCATTGTAGGCGATGCGATCGAGGGCTTGTGCATTGCTATCATAAAAACCAAACTTATAGTCCTCAGATGAGCTAACCGCATCATTTCCCCACCATTGCCATTTTAATTTGGCGGCATCATAAACCCAGCCCGCTTGATAGCCATAGGAATGATTACTGATTAATAATTTTAGCGAGGCAGCGCTAATTTCCGTATTATCATTACTATAATCCCAAGCCTTCAAATCTGCCCCAAATGCCATCCCGCGTGCAGCGCCATTTACGCCTGCCGCGATTAAGGTTCCAGCCACGTGTGTGCTATGTTGATCTGATGTTATGGAAGATTCTTGTGAGCTAATGCGTCCTGTAAACTCTTGATGGGTTGCCAAAGGTACTCCTCCATCCCATATTCCCAGCCAGCCAGAAAGCGTATCAGAGCCACCACTTAGGTTTAGTCCGAGACTACCTCCACGATATAGCTGGTCGGTACGCGTCATTTGGCCTGCAAAACGATTCGAATGATTCGTTACATACAATGCTTCGCCAATTTCGTTGAACTGTTCGAAGACTAACTTTCTACCTTCTCCTAGATCATCAATGAGGTCAATACCTCGAATTTTAGCCTGTGTTTGACTTTTTTGATATAAACTGTCGCGGAATTTACTGAAAGCAGCCGCGTTTGCTTGACGTTTGCTTAATTCGTCATCTCGTCTGTATAGTGATTTTACTTGGCCTGTTAGTGATATACTCTCCACCAAAAGAAAGGTCAATAGTAACCAGGAAAGATAATGACGCGAAGCCCTCGAAAGCATGTAGCAAATAAATTTATGTCTAATTTAGGCTTTTTCTTTTATTTCTACACGAAAGGTTTTTCGGTGAATAGGCGTAGGACCATTTTGTATGACTGCTTTTCTATGTTCGATCGTCGGATACCCTGCATTTCGTTCCCAGCCATATCCAGGAAATTGTTTCGCTGCGTCTTTCATCCACTGATCTCGATAGGTTTTGGCCAAAATAGATGCAGCTGCGATGGAAAAAAATTTCGAGTCACCTTTCACGATGCAGGTGTGCGGGATAAAGGGATATTCGATGAATCGGTTGCCGTCTACCAATAAATGGTCTGGTCGAATGGGAAGTTGGTCCACTGCCCGGTGCATGGCTAGCACACTTGCTTTATAGATATTGATTTCATCAATTTTTGCGTGGTCCACTTCTGCGATGGCATAGGCAATCGACTGGGTTTTGATGACGTCAATCAGCGTGTCGCGCTGTTTGGAAGATAGTTTCTTCGAGTCAGTCAGTAAAGGGTGGTAAAAGTCTTTAGGTAAAATAACAGCAGCCGCAACTACGGGCCCAGCTAAGCATCCGCGACCTGCCTCATCAAGTCCGGCCTCAACCCCATCGGCTGAATAAAATGCCAAAAGTTCGCTTACTTTATTTTGCATATAATGTACCCATTAATCAAAATTAGTTGGTGATTACATAAATATGGGTTAAAATTGAAGATTATTTCCAAAGGTATCCTTATGTTACGTCAAATTACGCTGCTCACTATTGCCATTTTTGCATTTGTAGGCCAAGTTGCTGCCCAAAAATATAAGCCAAAAAAGATCTTTCATTTAGAGGCAAAATCCGCTCGATTTGTTGGCAGTGGCGTTTCAGACGAATCGTATTACTTCAAACCTTCCTTAGAATTAGGACTAGGAATTCAGTTTCCCATTACATCACGTGTCAATTTCAGCCCTCAGTTATCTTTATCTCAACGTGGGTTCAGTGGCAAAACGATATTTTCAGATTCAGCATATACGAAACGCAGTATTACCACGCAATATCTAGATGTCAGTCCAAACTTTGAAATCAAGTTGGGCAGCCTTTCTGAATTTGGTAGTGGTTATTCTATTTGGGGAGGTCCTTATTTAGGCGTTGGTCTTTGGGATAATTCCACCTATGAAAGACGTGCGCAAACACCTTCGGGGAATTTTGCTACGACAACGACTACAGGAGAAAGTTTTTCTCGTGATATTCGTCGTTTAGATATGGGATTCAAAGTAGGTATCGGTGTCGTTACCCAAAATTTCGTTTCGTTTGGTCTTACTTATCAAACGGGCTTAATGAATATTTCTACTGAGCCTGGCGAATTGCGAAATCAATCACTTGGTTTCTACATGCGCGTCTTTTTTGACGAAATTCTATAGTACTAGCGCGTAAATAAAAGTCGTTCCCCTTTTTTCGAGAGGTCAAATTTACCTGCTTGATAGGCTAGATGTCCTGATACAAATGTGTGGCTAATGCTGTGAGCGAATGTATGTCCCTCGAGTAGAGACCATCCGCATTGATACTCAATAGTTGATTTAGTAACTGTATGCGGTGTGTGCATATCAACAATCGCTAAATCAGCCCAATAGCCTTCCCGAATATATCCCCGCTCTGAGATTTGGAAACACTCAGCTACATGATGTGCTGTTTTTTCGGCGATTTGTTCCAGGGTGAGGACTTCTTCTGCCGACATCTCCAATAACATTAATAAGGGATGTTGCACCAATGGCAAGCCGGATGGGGACTTCCAATATCCTTGTTGTTTTTCTTCCCAAGTATGTGGTGCGTGGTCTGTTGCAATGACATCAATGGCGCCAGATTGCAATGCTGCCCGAATGGCTTGTCGGTGTCTAGCCTCCTTTATTGCTGGATTACATTTGATTAGGTCGCCAAGCGTTTCATAATCCGATGCATCAAACCACAGGTGGTGCACACAAGCTTCCGAGGTGATGCGTTTGTCTTTGACAGGTTTGCCCGTCTCAAATAAAGCAAGTTCCTCCGCTGTTGTAATGTGCAGAATATGTAAGCGAGTATTTGATTTTTTGGCCAAATCCACCGCCATCGAAGAAGATAAATAACAAGCCTCTTCATTTCGAATTAATGGATGAATAAATGAAGGTGCATCCTCGGGATATTTCGCGCGGAATAATTCCAAACGTGCGCGCACGGTCGCCTCATCTTCGCAATGTGTAGCGATCAGCATGTCGCTGCTGGCAAATAGAGTTTCCAGCGTTTTCATGTTATCGACTAACATATTTCCGGTACTAGAGCCCATAAAAACCTTAATTCCACACACATTTTGCTTGTTGGTTTTCAGGACTTCTTCCAAATTGTCATTAGCCGCTCCCATGAAAAAAGAGTAGTTGGCCAACGAACTCTCCTGGGCAATGTGGTATTTATCTGCTAATAATTCTTGAGTCAATGCATTGGGAACCGTATTTGGCATTTCCATAAAAGAAGTCACTCCGCCTGCCACTGCTGCGCGTGCTTCACTAGCGATGGTCGCTTTGTGGGTCAATCCGGGTTCTCTGAAATGGACCTGATCATCGATCATGCCAGGGAAGATATATTTTCCCGTTAAATCGATAATGGTATCTGCTGGTGTAGCACTGATTTGCGATGCAATTTGGTCAATTCGGCCATGTTTAATTCGAATGTCTCCCGAAGTTATTTTTCCTTCATTGACAATGTGTGCATGCTGCAAAAGATACTGGGCCATGTTAATCGATTTTGATTTGGGTAATTCTAAATTCTGTCCGTCGGTTTTGTTGGTGCATCTCCTCAGGGCAATCAACTCCATCCACGCAGCCGTTTAACAACTGACTTTCACCATATCCTTTTGGTTTGATTCGTAGTGGGTTAACGCCTTTGGCAATAATGTAATTAACCGCAGACTCAGCTCTTTCTTGCGATAATTTTTGATTATATGTTTTGGTCGACCGAGCATCAGTATGTGCCCCTAATTCTAAATTGATTTGGGGGTTGTCATTCAAGAAGTAAACCACCTTATCTAATTCCTCCGCAGCATCTGGCCGGATGTCTGATTTATTAACATTGTAGTAAATGGAGTGAATTCCATATAATTGCGATATTTCTTGACCTACTTCAGGTTGATCCATCGCCAATTCAAATGTATAGGTTGTATCGGTTTGTTCCTTAACCAATTTTGTTAATGGAATGATTCGTCCTTGCATGGAGAATGAATTGCGAACAGTTAGGTAAGAATCTTTGGATCCCTTAAAGTTAAGTTCATCTGTTTCCTGCAAGTCAAAAATGGGCAAATACCCCTGTTTATCAGAGCTGAATACCTGAGCTTCTTCATTATCGCGCTTGATGCTCACACTAGCACTCGGGATGGCTTTTCCTTCCAGATTGACAACGCGCGTTTTCAAATGATAAGCGATTGTTTTGTGGCCTGGGCTTTCCTTTGGTTTTTGTGGATTTTCGATTCCCCACCACGTATTTTCAGCTTGAGGAGATTTGAAATAATAAATGTCATCATCGCCTTTGCCTCCAGGTCTATTTGAACTAAAATAACCTGAGGTAGAATCAGCAAAGCAGATAGCAAAATCATCTCCAATCGAATTAATAGGTGCCCCCAAGTGTTCCACGACAATTTCATTCTCATTTCGACTCGCTACAAATAAATCTAAACCACCGATGGAAGGGTGCCCATCGGAAGCAAAATACAACTTACCCGCATCACTCACCTGTGGAAATGCTTCATCTCCTGGGGTATTAATGGTTGATCCCATGTTAATCGGGCGGCCGAACCTCCCCGAATTATCGATATTCACGCGATACAAATCTAAACCACCTTTACCGCCTCTACGGTTTGAGCTGAAATAGAGCGTTCGGTCATCTGTTGAAAAGCACGGACTTCCATCCCAGGCGATGGAATCTGAGATAGCGAGTCGTTCTGGGGCTGACCACGTATCTCCAATCTTGGTAGAAATGAATAAATCTACATCCGGAGATGCATCTTTTTTTCCTGTATTTCCTCTGGCAAAAACCATTTTTTTGCCATCGTGCGTGAAGGCCGGAGTGCCATCGTTCGCGTTTTCTAAATAGATTTTTTGACTAAATAAAGTAGGGGCGCCAATCTCCAAGTCAGATTTCAGCGGTGCCGAAACCAAGCCCAAGAACGGGAGGCCATTATTTTTGTAAATCAAGGGTTTACTTGAGCTTGTGAATAGCAAGTTGGTGCCTTGCAAAACAGGCGCAAACTCTGTTTGAGTGGTATTCCCAACGATGGGATACACTTGTACGAGGCTTTTTTGGTTGAGTAATTCGGGTATTTTACTCAAGTTTTCCAATTCCATTTCGGCTTTTATTTGATTAGGCCGACTAGGTTTCGAGAGTAAGAATTTTTCGAGGTACGATTTTGCTTTCGTGTAGTCGCCTGTTGATTTGGCCGCCATAGCGATATGGTAGGCAAGTAAGTCGTCCGGAATACCGGCTTGTAACGCTTTTTCTAAGAAGGGTAGCGCTAGGCTGATTCGATTTGAAAGTCGGTAAGATTCCCCAATTATATAGGCAGATTGATTATCTAGTGCCTTTTTAGCGGCAAGTGGTTTCAATGTTTGGATTGCCCATTCATACTCTCCTCGTTCAAAATAGTTTTGTCCTTTCTGCGAGACAGATTGCAATAAACTGCACCCAGATCCGATCGAAATTATCAGGATAAAGATGAAAGGCCAAGCTAATTTTGAATTCAATCGCGACATAGTGGATGTAAGAACTTTCAAATGTAATAAGCTATGCTCATTATTTTCATGTACATTTGTAGAAATTATCAATTAGTAGGGGAAATATATCCCCATGTAATCCAGCAGTGATGTTGCATATTTTATGAGAAAAAGAATTCAAAAGGACGACAACCGTCGTTCAGATGCACCGCGTAACGCTTCCGCATCTCGATCTGATAGCAGATCATCAGCAAGAAATTTTGGAGATAGTTCAACAGGCCCGCGCAGCGAGTCCAGAGGAGAACGTAAACCATTCAACCGCGAAGGATCTAGCGATCGTCCGTACACACCTCGTACACCACGTGCGGAAGGTGGCGAACGTCGGCCATATAATCGTGAAGGATCTAGCGATCGTCCGTATACACCTCGCGCACCACGTGCAGAGGGTGGCGAACGTCGCCCTTATAACCGCGAAGGATCTAGCGATCGTCCGTACACGCCTCGCGCACCACGTGCAGAAGGTGGTGAACGCCGTCCATATAACCGTGAAGGATCTAGCGATCGTCCGTACACGCCTCGCGCACCGCGCGAGGAAGGTGAACGTCGTGCGTATAATGGAAAACCATTTACACCACGCGCACCTCGTCAAGATTTTGATGGGGGCGAAAATTCGCCAAAGCCTTACCGTCGCGATGGCGGTGATTTTGAGCCTCGTCCTGAGCGTGAAGAACGCCCAAGCTTTGAGCCTAGGGAAGAGCGTCGTTCGTTTACACCACGCGAAGAGGGTGGCCGCAAAGCGAAATTTTCACAACGTGAGACGTTTAAGAGTAGAAATCGCCATGATGAGGCGCCTGCCTTTACCCCTCAATATAAACTAGATCGGTACAAAGAACGTGCTCCTGCTAAGATTCAAAAGAAAATTGCCCAGACAGAAAGAAGAGGGGATGAAGTTCGTTTGAATCGTTTCATTGCCAATGCAGGAATTTGCTCACGCCGTGATGCAGATAAGTTGATCGAAGCGGGAGAAATTAAAGTGAATAACAAGGTAGTTACTGAAATGGGTTATCAAGTGATGCCAACGGATGTAGTAAAATATGGTAATCGCCGATTAAACCGTGAGAAGCCAGCCTATGTCTTATTAAATAAGCCAAAGGATTTCTTGACTACTACCGAAGATCCTCAAGATCGTAAGACTGTTATGGAATTAGTGAAAAATGCGGGCGAAGCACGTATTTATCCCGTTGGTCGTTTAGACCGAAACACAACAGGCTTAATTTTATTGACAAACGATGGCGAATTAGCAGATAAATTGACACACCCATCGAATGAAATTGAGAAAATCTATCAAGCCGAATTAGATAAGCCGCTTACTGATGAGGACTTTGAGAAAATCAAGGCCGGTTTAACGCTAGAGGATGGAGAAATTAAAGTAGATGATTTGGCGAAAGTAACTCCCGATGGATATGTCATTGGTGTAAAAATTCACTCAGGAAAAAACCGGATTGTACGTCGTATTTTTGAACACTTGGGTTACGAAGTGACAAAATTAGATCGTACCACGTTTGCAGGCTTAACTAAAAAGGATTTGCCTCGTGGAAGCTGGCGCTACTTAACTGAGCGTGAGTTAGTGAAGTTGAAATACTTAT
>JAIXRT010000259.1 GCA_027485075.1 Cytophagaceae bacterium | reverse complement strand
GCTCGATCAACAATTGCTTCGCGGCCAAATTAGCCTTACGCTCCGCATCAATCTTCGCAAAAAATTCACTCTTATGCTTAAAGAATAACTTCAAATCCGCCCAAAATTGATGGCTCACTTCCTTGCCTCCATCACGTGGTAAACCACCTTTCAGTTTTCCCCATTGCTCCTGCAAAGCTAATACTGCTTTGGATGCCTGGTTCCATTCGGTGATCGTTGCCGACTGGAATGATGCGTACGTATGCATCAAATCACCCAACTCCTTTTTGATTTTCAAATTCTCCTCAAATACTGCTTTATTGGCATCATTAATCTGACGCTTTTGCTCAAACAATACATCTAAGGATTTCTTCACTCGCTGCCACATCGCCTCATTTTCCTCACGTTGCGCAGGACCGATGTGCTTGTATTCATTAAATAATTCCTCCGCTTCCTTCAATAGGGCAGGAACTTTAGTGGAAGTAGCCACCGAAGCAGCTAATTTTTCCAATTTGGCAGCAATGATTTCTTTTGCTTGTAGATTTTTTTTGCGATCTAATTCCAACAGCTCATAAAAAATCGAACGGTTAGAATAAAAACGATCTACTAATGCATGGTATGACTGCCAAAGTGTTTGGTTCATCGGCCCTTGGACAGAACCTAAACCTTTCCACTCTTCTTGTATCTTTTTAAATGCCTTGAAACTCGCATTGACATGCGCCGGATCTGAATAATCATCCGCATCAACCAAGGTTCTTAATTCATTAATTAAGCGCGTTTTGCCTTCCAGCGCTTTCTCACGCGCCTTTTCCAGTGTTTGGAAAAATGCTTGCTTCTCCGTCCGAAGACTAGCTAATATTTGTTCTACCGCATGAATCGCCTCATCTTTGAAATCAAATCCTTCATCAGAGCCTTCATTCGCTGATTTAAACGCCTCAATCGCTGCTTGCTTTTCCGCTTGCTTCAACTGATTCCACGCCTCTTTGACTTCTTTCGTGATTTCATCTACCTTTTTGTAGGTAGCCGCATGCGCATGTGCTGACGCGATTTCTTTGATCTTACCAAAGTAGGTTAAGAAATTATCCTTTGTAGCCACCGCCAAATCAAACAGGGGATATTCCACCTCTTTAACAGGTGCAGGCGCCTCGACAACTTTCGATAGCATTTCTACGGTCTCCGCTGGTGCCGCTTCTTCTGCGTCATTGGAAATAATTTCTGCCGTTTCCTCAAGTACAGGGGCCTCAACATCCTGGGAAAGTATTTCTACTGTCTCCGTAGTAAGTTCAGGTGCCTCTTCTTGATTCGAAGGCGTTTCTGTCGTCTCAGATGGTACTGCTACGTTTTCCTCTTCAGCTGGATTCTGATCAGTCGTCATGTTGTCGTTGTTTGCGTTTTTAAACTAATTTTTCAAAAATACGCTCCATCGATACCGCATAGCCTAATTTTTCTTTTAAGTCTGCGATAGAAATGCGCTCTTGAGTCATCGTGTTGCGATCCCGAACCGTTACCGTCTGATCTTCCATCGTTTGGTAATCGACCACCACACAATACGGTGTCCCAATTAAATCTTGACGGGTATAGCGCTTGCCAATTGCTCCACCATCGTCGTACGTTGTATTAAAGGCAAATTTAAGTTGATTCGTTATCTCTTGTGCTTTTTCAGCCAAGCCATCTTTCTTCACCAAAGGCAATACCGCCACTTTCGTAGGCGCCAAAGCCGGATGAATATTTAAGTAAACACGCTGTTTCAAAGTTTCCCCTTCGCCAGTCGTTTCTTCCGTATACGCATTACATAAAATCGCTAAGAACAATCGATCTGCACCCACCGACGTCTCCACGACATAAGGAATGTAGTTTTGATTAATCTCTGGATCAAAATACTGTTGTTTCTTTTTCGATAATTCTTGGTGCGCCTTCAGGTCAAAGTCGGTGCGGGAATGTATTCCCTCCATCTCTTTAAACCCAAATGGAAACTTATATTCAATGTCCACCGCCGCATTGGCATAGTGCGCTAATTTATCGTGATCATGGAATTTCAAGGAATCTGCCGGTAAGCCGATCGCCTGGTGAAACTTCATACGCGTCTCTTTCCAGGTGTTATACCACTCCATCTCCGTGCCAGGACGTACAAAAAATTGCATTTCCATTTGTTCAAACTCCCGCATGCGGAAGATGAAATTACGAGCTACAATCTCATTACGGAAGGCTTTTCCAATTTGCGCAATACCAAACGGCACTTTCATGCGGCCCGTTTTTTGCACATTTAGGAAGTTAACAAAAATACCTTGAGCCGTTTCTGGGCGTAAGTAAATGAGCGATGCATCTTCCGATACGGCCCCCACTTGAGTAGAGAACATCAAGTTAAACTGGCGAACTTCGGTCCAATTAGCCGTTCCTGAAACAGGGCATTTAATGTTTTGATCAATGATCAACTGGCGAACAGCCTCTAAATCTCCCGCATCTAATCCCTTCGCCATGGCCTGCATTAAGGCTTTCGCCTCAGCTGCTTTTCCTTCATCTTCTAAAGCGGCTGCACGTTCTTCCAACAAGGTATCCGCACGGTAACGCTTCTTCGAATCTTTATTATCGATCATCGGATCATTGAATGAGTCCACGTGACCAGAAGCTTTCCAAGTTAATGGATGCATAAAAATAGCCGCATCAAGGCCCACTACGTTGTCATTCAACATCGTCATGGCCTTGTACCAAACATTCTTTAAGTTATTCTTTAATTCTAC
Source organism: Cytophagaceae bacterium (assembly GCA_027485075.1). GTDB lineage: Bacteria > Bacteroidota > Bacteroidia > Cytophagales > Spirosomataceae > Aquirufa. The sequence goes on along the minus strand of JAIXRT010000259.1, from coordinate 1,910 downwards.
ACCATTTTGACCGTAATCGTAAACAGCTTGTAGGCCATCGTAAATTTCCGAAGACGGGAATACGAAACCGTATTCTTTGGCATGTGATATGATATCTTTTAATGCTGAGGCGGTATCTTGTTTTTTCTGCTCCATGTAATCCATTCAAATTTAGTCCGCAATTTACCGAAAAGAATGAAAGTATGCGGGTTAGCAAAGATTTTTCTTAATTTTGCGAGGCTATTTTTTTTACATGCAGCGAATTCTTTGTCTTCATTTTTCAGGTTCTCCAAACGCCATCGAAAGCGTTCGGAAAATTCGCGCCATGCAAGCCGTTCACCCGGATGCGGAAATCCATGTGTATACTTCCATTGAATTTCCAGATGTTTTTAGCCTGGTTGTAGATCGTTCATTCATCTATTTCGATAAACCCAAAGGAATTTCATTTGATGTAATTTATGATTTAAGCCCGGCGTCAACTTCCCTTTGGACCAAATTAACAATCGGTTCTTGGCCAAAACCATGGACTGAAATGGCCTCTTCTGATTTCATCAAAGAGGTGCCGGCATTTGACCTAGCTGGGAAAGGAGTTTTGGGAAAATACATTGTTTATGCGCTGGAAGGCGATTTAGTGACGCAGGTGTTGGACTATCCCAACATGGTTCGCCTGATGGATAAATTAGATATTCATATTGTATTAATTGGCAATTCCTGGGATGAGAATTTCGGGTACCGACTCAATAAAATTTTTCCTGAAAAGGTACATAACCTGTGCAAATCCTACACGCACTTAGAGATGGCGGCCATCATACGCGGAGCTGAATTTATCATATCGCATGATTCACCTATGCTCGAAATCGCGCAGATATTAGGTAAAAAGACGTTCGCTATTTTTGGCGCGTCAACGACCCATTTACCTGACAGCGATACACTGACGATCCTGGAAAATAAGGATCTGGGTTGTCGGCCTTGTGCATCAAAACTTCTTAATTATTGCCCATTAGATCACTTTCAATGTATGAAAGACATCGATCTAAGTCCAATCATTCACGCTTCAAAAACGCTATGAAAAACGTTTCTTTTGCCTTAGTTCAGTTGACATGCTCAACGGATGTAGCGGCCAATAAGGCTAAAACGGTGCAAGCAATTCGCGATGCAGCAGCTCGCGGTGCGCAGGTAATTTGCTTACAAGAATTGTTCAGCTCGGTGTATTTTTGCTACGAAGAAAATACCGCGTTTTTTGATTTGGCTGAAGCGATTCCAGGTCCAAGCACGGATATGTTTGGTCGATTAGCGAAGGAATTGAATGTCGTAATCATTGCTTCGTTGTTTGAAAAACGGGCTGCTGGTTTGTTTCATAATACGACGGCGGTGATTGATGCCGATGGGTCTTACCTAGGTAAGTACCGTAAAATGCACATTCCAGATGATCCTGGTTATTACGAGAAATATTATTTCACACCAGGTGATTTAGGTTACCTAGTGTTTGATACAAAATATGCCAAAGTAGGCGTGTTGATTTGTTGGGACCAATGGTATCCAGAAGCAGCCCGACTAACCGCCTTGCAAGGTGCGGAAGTGCTGGTGTATCCAACGGCGATTGGTTGGGATATGGAAGAGCAAAATTCCGAAATCAATCGCGAGCAATATCAAGCGTGGCAAACCATTCAGCGTTCGCACGCCATTGCGAATGGGGTTCCTGTCGTCTCGGTCAACCGGGTGGGCGTTGAAAATGGGCAGCAATTTTGGGGTGGTAGTTTTGTCGCAAATGCCGGTGGACGTGTTATTTTCCAAGCGCCACATGACGTGGAGGAAGTGGCCATTGTGGACATAGATGTGGATTCTAGTGAGTATTACCGCAAGACTTGGCCATTCCTGCGTGATCGTCGCATCGATTCCTACCAAGACATCACTAAACGCTTCATCGATTG
>JAIXRT010000065.1 GCA_027485075.1 Cytophagaceae bacterium | reverse complement strand
CTTAAATGATTCAGGCAAAACAATTGAGCAATTTGAGTTGGCGCCAGCGACATTGGCTGAGATCATTGAGTTAGTCGAAAAAGGAACTATAACACATAATTTGGCGGCCCAACAATTATTTCCGTTGTGCTTGCAATCACCAGATGTGGCACCGAGTGTCATTGTGGAAAAGCAAGGCTGGCTGGCAAATTCAAATGGAGACGAGCTTCCTGCCTTTGTAGAAGCTGCCATTGCGGCATATCCAGATAAGGTCAACGAATATCGCCAAGGGAAGAAAGGCTTACTCGCACTGTTTATTGGCGAAGTTATGAAACGTTCAAAGGGTACTGCGGATCCGAAACGGGTCAATCAGTTAGTCGCAGAAGCGCTAAATAAAAACTAACATGAAACAGATTTTTTTCTTTCTTTTATTTTTAGGACCATGTGCGCTGTTTGCGCAAGACTACGAAATTCGTGTACAAGCAAATCAAGTAGCTCCCTCTAAGCGTATTTTTTTAGAGTTTATTAATGGACGTGGACAAGCCGTCAAAATAGACTCCTTGCTTCCAAATGCGAAAAAGGAAGTTGTATTTAAAGGAAAAGTGCTGGATCAAGGTGGTTTTTATTTGGTTAATTTCTTTGACATAGCTAATCCACAGAAGGTATTATTAATCTTGGAAGGGGGAGAGAAAATTAGTGTTCAAGCGGAAGGAATCAATACGCCAGAGAAGAGTGGGGCCTTCAGCGTCCAAGGTAATACGCCTAACATTCAGTTTATGAATCAAATTCTTGAATTATCATCAAATTTGCAGAAACGTGTGGCCGTATGGAATGCTGAGTTTCAGAAGAATCCGAAAGATCAGGCACGCATTCAGGCAGCCTTTGAACAAGCACAGCAAGAGCAATTCAAGCAAATCAAGGCATTAATTCCTCAGATGGGGACAAATTTGGTAGCGTTATGGGCAACTAATTTTTTACCAGCAGAATCTGAAATAGCCACGTTGGAAGAAATTGGAGCTCGTTTTGCACAAGCACGCCCTAATCATCCACAAGTAAAGCCATTTCTTGAAAATTTGAATCGTCTAAAGGGCGCTGCCGAAGGCTCTGAAGCTCCAGAAATTGCACTTAATACTCCCGAGGGAACTGTTTTGCCTTTGTCTTCATTACGAGGGAAGTATGTATTGATTGACTTTTGGGCAAGCTGGTGTGGGCCTTGTCGGCGTGAAAACCCCAATGTCATCAAAACATATGCCAAGTATAAGGATAAAGGTTTTGAGATTTATGGGGTAAGTTTGGATAAGGACCGACAAGCTTGGTTGAAGGCTATTGAAGTAGATCAGCTAACTTGGAAGCATGTTTCAGATTTACAATATTGGAATTCAGTGGCAGCACAGGCGTATCAGGTTTCGTCTATTCCGATGACTTTTTTAGTCGATCCACAAGGGAAGATTATTGCCAAAGGCCTTCGTGGCGAGACATTGAATCAGTATTTAGAAAACTTGTTTAGCGGGAAATAAATATGAAAGTAGCGATCATTGGCTGTGGAAATATGGGGATGGCATTTGCTAATTCCTTTATTCAATACAATTTGGTACAAAAGGCAGATTTGCTTTTAGTGGAGAAAAACCAAGAGCGTGGTGTACAGTTACAAGAGCAGAAATCGGGCATTGTGGTTGACACAATTTCGAGCAAGATTTCGCAGACTGATTTGATTATTTTATCGGTTAAGCCTCAGGATTATCCAGCTGTTGCATCTGATTTGAAATCATACATTAAGAAGAGTCAAGTGGTTTTATCGATTATGGCTGGAATTCCAATCGCTCAAATTCAGTCGAGTCTTTCGCATGATTTGGTGATTCGTGCCATGCCGAATACGCCGGCGCTATTAGGCATGGGGATGACCGCTTTTGCGGCGGCGGAGCAGGTAGGTCTTGCGGATATTCGAAAAGTTGAAAATCTAATTAATTCTACTGGCCGTGCGGTATTTTTGGAGGATGAAAAATTGTTAGATGCCGTTACCGGTCTGAGTGGGAGTGGTCCTGCTTATTTTTTCTATTTGATTAAATCGATGATTGATGCGGGGATTGCCATGGGGTTTGACCCGGCGATGTCTTCACTGTTGGTCAAGCAAACCATGTTAGGTTCGTATCATTTGATGCAAACAAGTGATAAAACGTTAGATGAATTGATTCAAGCTGTAGCTTCCAAGGGAGGAACTACGGAAGCTGCACTACGGGTATTTCATGAAAAGCTGGTGGGAGAAGGCCTGAAACAGGGTATTTATGCTGCGCGTGATCGTGCGGTTGAGTTAGCTAAATAAGCCTTCAAAAGACTCTATTGACATCATTTGGCTGATACTTTCTCCATTTGGGGAGAAGTTCGGATTCGTGCTCGCGAACAATTGTTCAATAAGAGACCTTGTTTCTTCTTGATTTAGAGCTCGTTGTTGGAAACGGATGGCAGATCTATTGGCCATCGATTGTGCGATCTTCTCAGATCGTTTGACGTCTAAATCGGAGGCGGCATGTTTAATTTGTTCTAAAATGCCTTCTAGGATTGATTGCCCATCTTCATCTCCTATTTCTGTTGGTACACCTACAATATGTGTCTGTCCTTGCTCATTCGTTTCTAAACGAAAGCCTAAATCATTGATTTCTGCACCTATTTCAGCCAAGAGTACCTGGTCGGCGGGGTTAATGGTCATCAATTGGGGGAATAAGACTTGTTGGGACGCCCCATTTTTCCGATTCAAATTTTCCATGAATTGATCATACATAATCCGTTGGTAGGCTCGTTTCTGGTCGATGACCAATGCGCCATGGGACATGCTAACGATAATATACTTATTCAATACTTGAATGTATTGCAGTTTATTATTGATTTCAGCCCCGCGTTCCCACGCATTTGCTTTGCTTTGAATCGTTGTGGATTCGTGGAATGAATTTATGCCGCTGGCAAATAAGTTGGCTTGTTGGGCCGGAGCCTGTTGTTCAAAAGCGTCAATATTGTTTTGTAAACCTTCGTATAGTTGTTTCCAAGCGTCATGCGCAGCCTTGGGTTTAGGTGATTCGGTATAAGCAGATTGAGGTTCTTGTCCGCGTCCTTCAGTCCGAAAGGGGCTGTTGAAATTGACATTACTATCAAAGTCGAGTGAGGGAATTAAATTATGTATCGAGAGTGTTTTCCGAACGGCTGCTTGAATGATTGCATAAATTGATCGTTCGTCGTCGAATTTAATCTCTGTTTTTGTTGGGTGCACGTTGATATCAATGTGCTGGGGATCGATACTCAGAAACAATACATAGAAGGGGAAAGCTCCATCTGGCAACAAGCGTTCGTAGGCGCTCATGACAGCATGATTGAGGTATGAGTTCTTGATGAATCGATCATTTACGAAAAAGAATTGTTCTCCACGTGTTTTTTTTGCGTGTTCGGGTTTCCCTACGTAACCTTTTATGGATACATAATTGGTGTTTTCTTCGCAGGATGCAAGTTGCTCGCGGTAGCTTTTTCCGAACAGGTCAACAATCCGTTTCCCTAGTTTTTCAGCAGGTAGAGCATAGGTTTCTTGTTCGTTTTGGATAAAAGAAAAGGAAACTTCGGGGTGAGCTAGGGCGATTCGTTGGAATTCGTCTAGTATATGTCGGATTTCAACTGGGTTAGATTTTAGGAAATTGCGTCGTGCTGGTATGTTGTAAAACAGGTTTTTGACGGCAATGGATGTCCCGATTGGGGCTTGAATGTTTTCCTGTGCTTTGAAGACGGACCCATCAATTTTGATGTGGGTGCCGAGTTCGTCACTGGGGCGTCGGGTTTTTAGTTCGACTTGGGATACCGAAGCGATAGATGCCATGGCTTCGCCGCGAAACCCCATGGTTTTGATGCGGAATAGGTCTTCTGCTTTTTTGATTTTGGACGTAGCGTGGCGTTCGAAGCACATGCGTGCATCGGTTTCCGACATGCCAGAACCGTTGTCGATGACTTGTACGATTCCTTTTCCAGCATCCTTAATGATGAGTTGGATTTGGGTGGCCCCGGCGTCTATGGAGTTCTCCATGAGTTCTTTGACGACAGAAGCGGGTCTTTGCACGACTTCTCCAGCCGCAATTTGATTTGCGATGGCATCGGGAAGGAGTTGAATTAAATCGTGCATGGGTAAAAGGGCAATTAGAGTTCAAATAAAGCAAAAAAAAGGGAATGTTGCCATTCCCTTTTTTTATAAATCAAGTAAGTGATTACTTAACTTCAACTTCAGCACCAGCTTCTTCTAAAGATTTTTTCAAACCTTCAGCTTCGTCCTTAGAAACGCCTTCTTTAACTGCTTTTGGAGCAGCATCAACTACGTCTTTAGCTTCTTTCAAACCTAAACCAGTTAAGTCTTTCACTAATTTAACGATTGCTAATTTGTTAGGACCAGCAGCTTTCAAGATTACATCGAATGATGATTTCTCAGCAGCAGCGTCTCCACCGTCAGCGCCACCAGCTGCAGGACCTGCAACCATAACAGCACCAGCAGCAGCTGGCTCGATACCGTACTCATCCTTAAGGATAGTAGCTAATTCATTTACTTCTTTTACAGTTAAATTCACTAATTGCTCAGCGAATGCTTTTAAATCTGCCATTTTTTTAAAATTTAATTGTTACAAATTAATTATGTGTTGGAGCTGCGCTCCGGTAAAACGTGTTAAAATTATTCAGGACGCTCAGACAATGTCTTCACAAGACCAGCTAATTTCTTCTCACCACTAAGTAATGCTGAAACAACATTTTTAGCAGGCGATTGCAATAAGCCAATCACTTCGCCGATCATCTCGTTTTTCGACTTGATGTTTTCTAGGGCAACTAATTGACCTTCGCCAATGTATAAGCCACCTTCGATCGAAGCTCCCTTGAATGTAATTTTATCCTTTCCTGCCGCTTTTTTGAATTCTTTGATCAATTTAGCTGGAATTTTAGCATCTTCTGGTGAGAAGATAATTCCAGACATTCCTGTCAAGACTTCAGCGTCGAAAGGTGTATAATCGGTACCTGTCTTAGCAAGTGCTTTCGCGATTAATGTATTTTTGAAGATTTTGTATTCCAAACCCTTCGCAAAACACATACGACGAAATTCTGTTGCTTCAGCTACAGTTAAACCGGCTGTACTTGCAATGTAGAAGTACGGAGTTGCTGCGAACTTTTCGCCCAACTCATCAATAATCTGATTTTTTTCTTCTCTTGTCATGATTACAATCCGGCTACAGTTCCCTTATCGATGATAATGCCCGGAGACATGGTCGATGATAAGTTGATCGATTTTACATAAGTTCCTTTTGCAGAAGATGGCTTTAATTTGATCAACGTGTTGATTACTTCTAAAGCGTTATCTACAATTTTATCAGCTCCGAAAGATACCTTACCAATTGAGGTATGGATGATACCGGTTTTGTCAACTTTAAAGTCGATTTTACCTGCTTTTACTTCGTTAACTGCTTTTCCTACTTCCAAAGTTACAGTACCTGACTTTGGATTAGGCATCAGACCGCGAGGTCCTAACACACGTCCCAAACGGCCTAATTTCGCCATCACTGTTGGCATTGTAATGATTACGTCGATATCGGTCCAACCGCTCTCGATTTTTGCAATGTAATCATCTAATCCAACGTGATCTGCGCCGGCTGCTTTTGCTTCCTCTACTTTATCTGGAGAACACAATACGAGTACACGTACGTCTTTACCAGTTCCATGAGGTAGGGCAACCACACCACGAACCATTTGGTCCGCTTTGCGGGGGTCTACTCCTAAGCGAACATCAATATCCACTGAGGCATCGAATTTAGTATAAGAAATTTCTTTCAAAATCTCTGCAGCTTTTTCAAGCGAATACGCTTGCGTTGCATCGTATTTAGAAAGGGCTTCCTTTATTTTCTTCGTAAGTTTTGCCATTACCTTTTAATTAAAATGTTTATTTCTGATGGTTAAATCAGAACGGTTTATCACCAGAAACAGTAATTCCCATTGATCGAG
>JAIXRT010000049.1 GCA_027485075.1 Cytophagaceae bacterium | reverse complement strand
GGATGATGAAAAAATCACGGAAAAGCGCGATGAGTTACTGGCTTTGATTCAAAAAAAGGGCATTAAAGTAGCTGGTGAATATTCGTTTTTAGGCTATAATGCTCCTTTTCAATTTTGGGGTAGAAAGAATGAGGTGGTGATTCCGGTGGAGTGGAAAGAGTAATTTAGTTGGCAATTCGTTCATTAACTTGTCAGGTTTAATTTCCTGTATCTAAAGCAGTGAATTTGCCATTGGCGATAATATACCCGTTGCCTAATTTGCATTTGAATTGTTTTAATCAAATGGAATTATTCTTAATTTCGGGGCAACTCATAGCCCTTCCTTCGGATGCGTGCTTTTAATTAGAATATGCATGGCTTACAGGATTTTGTTTATTTTTTTCGGGCTACTTTTTTCACAAATATCTTTTTCTCAGTCTAAGCTATTGGGCGAGAATTGTCAAATGCAGGTTGATTTTAGTCAACTTTCAGAAATGGCTAGTCAATCCACAAATCAAAATACAAATACACAGCCCGTGGTTAGATTGGCTTATTTGATTCCCAAAAATCGAGTAGCGAAACCTTATGCAGTCGCGAATATGCAGTATGCGATGAAGCAAATTCAAAAGTTCTATCAAGATCAAATGGAGCTAAATGGATTTGGCAAAAAGACGTTTACTTTGGAGCTTGATGCGAAAGGAGCTCCAGTTGTTCATACTGTGAAATCGCAAACATTTGATGATACCTATTTCTGGTCAGATATGTGGGGTAGGTCATTGACGGAAGCCTCTAAACTTGGTATCGGTATCTGGAAGCGAGGAGAAACGTGGGTGGTTATTACGGAGTGTCATGTGATGGGTCAAGATGGGTCCATCAGTGGTGGGACTGCTTTGGGTGGTGGTTCTGGATCGGGAGATGGGGGTGGAGTTGCCATGATCGGATCAAATGCATTAGCCTTATTTAGTGAATCTAATTTTACTTCTAATCAGGCATATGCAGGTCAATTGAATACTGATTTAGGCCCATTGCCATTGGTCAAAGATAAATCCTTTGCATGGTTTGAAGGAACTACGTTTAGTTCGGTCACGTCATCTTATATAGGGGCATTAGCGCATGAATTAGGCCATGCATTTGGATTGCCACATGATTTTAGAAATGATGAAAATTTTTACGGGAATATGATGGGGAATGGCTTGAGGGGAATTCGAGGCAATTTTTATCCAAATGCGTATGAGCAAAACTATACTCGCCTTTCCTACGCAGATGCGTTGATTATCAATAGAAGTCATTTTTTTAATCAAGCGCTAAATCAGCCAATTTCTCAAGTTGAAATTTCAAGTCTTCAATTACAAGGAGGCATGATGAAAATCGATTATAAAATTTCAAATGCTAATCCGTTAAGTTCAATTCACTTGCAATTGAACGGTGATTTTGTTGAGGAGCGCGTGTTGAATGGGCGAACGGTGGCTGGCTCATTTTTAACGCCATATTTGTCGGAAAATGCGACGAATAACTATCAAGTTATGGTATATGACCAACAAGGAAATAGGACTAGCCAGAGTAAACCCATTACCTTAACAACCGTGTCTAATCGAATGGCAACTCCATTTATTAAGGTGAGTCCATTGCAGCGATTGCCTCAAAATTTACAAGTGGAATATACGGCTTCTAATTCGGCCGAATATCAAAATAAGAACCTCGTTTATACGTGGGAGCAAAGTGATGATCGCATGACTTACCGGAAATTTGGTCAAAATAAAAAGGAGGTTATCACAGATAATTTTGATAAGAAATTTGTCCGACTAAAAATTAAGTCTGACAAGGATAGCGTGTACTCTACGTCTATTTTTGTTGTTTCTTCGCCTCATTTTGATCGAGACGTGGATGGTGTTTTAGATCATTTAGATTTATGTTTGAATACTCCTGTAGGTAGTAAAGTAGACACAAATGGGTGTGCGGATAGTCAAAAAGATACGGATAAAGATGGACTGATGGATCATGTGGATGATTGTCCTACAATCCCTAATCCGAGCACCCCTATCATTGAAATAAAGAATTTTATAGAGCTTTCAGCAACTAATGGGGCTAGTTATGCCTGGTTTTTGAATGGCAAGGCAATAGCAGATCAAAAAACATCCGTGATTAAGGCCACATCTTCAGGTATTTATACCGTGATGGCGTTTGACTCCAAAGGATGTAAAAGTAAATTGTCAAGCTCCGTGTCTATTTTGATTACAGGAAATCAGGAGGAAGGAGTGCCTTTGCCCCTAGTTTATCCAAATCCCGTGCATGATAAACTACGGGTAAAGATTCCATCTAATTTTCTGCCCAATGCGAAAATTAAACTTTTTGATCTGAATGGCATACCTTATCTAAAAAAGGAAAACGTGATGGAAGATTGTATGCTTGATGTTCTGACTTTACCTGCGGGAACCTATTTACTTCAGATTTTAGATTCAACTGAAACGCATACCCATTCGGTAAAAGTCAGTAAGCAGTAAAGAGTTTTTTTGAAATAGGTTAGTAACTCCTTCTCACTTCAAATACTCCAAAGATAGTCGCATCAAACTTTCTGCCGCCGTCTTCGATTTTAGGGTCGTAAACTCACGGGAAGTGTTATCGCCAACTTCATAAACCAATGCTT
>JAIXRT010000167.1 GCA_027485075.1 Cytophagaceae bacterium | reverse complement strand
ATTCCCAGAAAGCATGAATTCCCACTTGGTTCGTTTTTTTTTTTTTTTTTTTAGAGGTCGTATGTAGCGGAACATGTGCATCTGCGATGTAATGGCCAAGTTCTGCAGATAGTTTAATTACTAGTAGGGTATCTCGGTTCAAAAAGGCCTGTTTTAGCCTATTTTTCATGATGGGAATGATCCAAGGTACAATGCCATGTTGCTGTAATGTGTCTTTGGTAAAGATTAGGCTTGCTTTTTCAAACGTGAGGTAAGCTATTTGATTCAGTTCATACTGATCTAAATCAATGTAATGCCGCGCTGCTTCCTCATCTAGGGTATGTCTTCGTTGATCGGGTAATACAGATAGGCTTTCAATGGCTCTAATATGCCGTTTATACAACCGATTCATCGATTCAGGCAGTGTGAATACAGCGAGGTGGTTAATCCGTCTATGGGCATAAAAACCCCAAGAATAGGCATGGTAGGTGTAAAACAGGCATATTTGAAGTGAGAGTACCTGACTGAATAAAATTTTGAATGATGTATTGTGATTTCTAATCATTTTGTTTAATTTTGCAATTCAATTTTACAGAAAAGAGAATTTTTTAGAAGATGGCAAATCATAAATCAGCATTAAAGCGTATCCGTGCAAATGAATCAAAGCGTTTGCGTAACCGTTATCAACATAAATCAACGCGTACGTTGGTTAAGAAATTAAGACTTACAACGGATAAAGCGTTGGTTTCAGACTTATTCAAACAAGTATCATCTGCGTTAGATAAATTAGCGAAGAAGAACATCATCCATAAAAATAAAGCAGCTAATCAGAAATCGAAATTAGCTAAGTTGGTGAACAAAATCGCCGCTTAATACTTTATTATCAAGTACTTGGAAAACCTCGCAACTCGCGGGGTTTTCTTGTTTATGCCTGTTACCTTCGGGCATGTATTCAACCAAAATTTCTGCTTTGCGTGTGGAGGAGCGTCCGCGCGAGATATTAGCTAATCAGGGCAAGGAGTTTCTTCGTTCCGAAGAATTACTAGCTATTTTGATTGGATCTGGTTTGCCGAGTTTATCTGCACTTGGGATCGCTCAGTCTATTTTAAGCGCTATTGATTTTGATTTAAATCGGTTAGGTCGCTTCACCGTTGCTGATTTTATGCAATTTAGGGGTATAGGAAGCGTTCGTGCCTCGATACTTGTTGCCGCGCTTGAGTTGGGTCGCAGGCGGGCTGCCTATTTAATGCCGGAAGATGTTCCGTTGATTAAAAATTCTCACGATGCCTTTCAGGTTCTCTATTCCAAGTTTATGGATTTGGATCATGAGGAGTTTTGGGTGGTGCATTTAAATCGGGCAGCTCGCCTGATGAAAGTGGAACGAATCAGTGCTGGAGGAATTGCTGGTACAGTAGTAGATGTTAAAATGATTTATAAATCGGCGATTGCACAACACACGTCAACCTTGATTTTAGCACACAATCATCCCTCAGGTCAAAAGCGAGCGAGCCAAGCAGACCGTGATGTAACCCAAAAAATTGTGGAAGCTGGAAAACTATTTGAAATAATTGTAGCCGATCATTTAATCATGACGGGGAATTCCTATGTAAGTTTTGCAGATGCAGGATGGATGTAAAAAAAGAGGCGATTATTTGCCTCTTTCCTTGTAGATTTTTTGAAGTTTTGATCCCACGACAATTGAAATCGCGAACAAAATGATAAAAAATGCTGCTCCTGAATATCCCATAGTGTTTTAATATTTATACAAAAATAATCAATTTTTTAAAGTAAGCCCTTTGTACTAGGTAAAGAATTTAAATTTTTCACATCGCGTTCTGCCGCCATGCGGATAGCCTTCGCAAAAGCTTTGAAGATGGCCTCAATTTTGTGGTGCTCATTTTCACCCGAAGCCTGAATGTTTAAATTACACTTAGCTGCATCCGAGAACGATTTGAAAAAATGAGAGAACATTTCTGTAGGCATTTCGCCAATCATCTCCCGCTTGAAGGTAGCGTCCCATACCAACCAATTACGTCCGGAGAAATCTATGGCTACTTGGGCTAAACATTCATCCATCGGCAATAAAAATCCATACCGATTGATACCGCATTTATCGCCTAATGCTAAAGCGAATGCTTCACCGAGTGCGATGCCCGTATCTTCTATCGTGTGGTGTTCGTCGATATGTAAATCGCCTTGAACGCGTACGGCTAAGTCCACGTTGGCATGTTTCGCAATTTGATCAAGCATGTGGTCAAAAAAGCCAAGGCCTGTTTGATTATTAGCTTTCCCCGATCCATCTAAATTTAACTCGATAGCAATTTTAGTCTCATGGGTATTCCGTTCGTGGCTTACTCGACGCGCCGGTAATTTGAAAAATGTATAAATATCATCCCAATGCATGCATTGCAAGGCTACTGAACCCTGTAAGGTAGCATTTCCAATAAATATGGCTTGGGCGCCAAGGTTTTTAGCTAATTGAATATCGGTTTCACGATCACCCAACACATAGGAATTCGCTAAGTCATATTTGGAAGAGAAATAGCTTGCCAACATCCCTATGCCCGGTTTACGGGTAGGTAGATTATCTGCTGGAAAACTACGGTCAATGTGTATGTTTGAAAAATGAATGCCTTCGCCCGCAAGAATGGCTAGCATTTTATTGTGTACCGGCCAAAAAGTTTCTTCCGGAAATGAATCAGTTCCTAAACCATCTTGATTTGTCACCATAACCAATTCGAAATCAAATTCATCATTGATTTTCTTCAAATTCGAAATGGCATGCGGTAGAAATTCAAGTTTTTCAAAACTGTCCACTTGTTGGTCTACCAAAGGTTCCACGATCAATGTTCCATCGCGATCGATAAATAAAACTTTTTTCATAGCACAAAGGTAAATGATTGTACTTATTTACGTGGATAAAAAGTAAAAATAAGGTAATTTCGCATCTGAAATTAATCATATGAGCCAATTATTTAGTGTATTATCAGAGGAGGAAAAACAGCATATCCAGAAACGGGTAGCTGGGATGCTGCAGGAGACAGATGATAAGGTCGCTGAATTATTCCCTGTTTGGGAGGCCATCATTCTAGGTGGTTTATTGAAATTGGTTCGGAATCGGATTCGATTTAATGCGCTATATAATTTCATTTTACAGAAACCTATTCCGGTTGAATCTATTGAAGCCTATATAGGAAAATCAACAGATGCGTATGATCTCGATGCCATGATGCGATTTGGTGAGGGGATGATGAGTATTTTGGTTCCTGATAAGAAAAGTGCCATTGCGATGTTGTTATCGCGGGATTTGGGTTGTAAAAGTTCGTCTGTATTAAAGGGGCTTACCTTGTTTTTTGGCTTTTATGGGTACAAATTAAAGCAAACGGATTATCCGGCGCTGAAGGATTGGAAAGCCTATAGTGCGTTCTATTTGGGTATGAAATCCGATTTCAATGCCTTGTGTTCAGGGAAAGTTCAATATACCATTTCAGATATTTTATTGCTTTCCGATATTCTCAAGGTAGACCCGATGGTTACTTATGTGGATGATAGCGAAAGCCATGTAGATGCATCTACTGGTTTATTGCAGCGGATCACCTTACCAATGATCCTCTCCGTTTTAGGGGTGATTATTTTGGGGGGATTTGTTATCTGGTATACCGCATTTCGGACGCTTGAGGATGAGGATAATGTGGCTGAAACCGAAGAAATTATCCCAATCGATAGTTTGACTAAGTTAAATGATAGTTTAACCCAGGCTGTTTTAGATTCCAATCGATTGAAAGCAGATTCGTTGACAACCTTAGTTTGGCCAGATGGCAAACCATTTGATGCACCAAAGACTTCCGCTCTGGTACCCATTCACCAATTTTTGATGGATTCAACACAAAAAGAGACCACGGAATTTAGTCTAGGTGAATTGCAATTCGATGCGCAATCTGATTTGCTTTTACAGCCTAATGATCTCGTTTTTAAGCGGCTTGCAGAAGGTTTATATACCTTCAAAAACGTGCAGGTAAAATGGGTGGTGAATTCTGGGAAAGATGACCGAGCATCGCTTAAGCGAGGATTTGTACTCAAGAATCGTTTGGTAGGCGAGGGGGTCGCTCCGGGTCGTATAGAAGTAAAATCATCAGACCCTTCCGTTTCATTTTCAGGAGGAGAAGCGCAGGTTTATCTGTTGCTGATTAAATAACAATTATTAAAATAGTGCAATTCGTTTGCTTTCTGTCGCAAGTATGCGTACTTTTGTGGCTTATTAGTACAAATGCATCCGCATAAATCGATTACAAGAGATTGTAAATCCCTTACCAGACAGTTTAGAGGGCTATTAGGTTTAATTACGGATGTGTTAGGGCATCATAATTAAACAAAAAAATCATGAGTGAAAAAATTCGCTTTGATAGTCTTCCTTTGTCGGAAGGTATCCAAGAAGCAGTAAAAGAAATGGGTTTTGAATTTGCTTCTCCCATTCAATCAGAAGCTATTCCCTACGTTTTAGAGGGTCGCGACGTCATCGGACAAGCACAAACAGGTACAGGTAAAACAGCCGCGTTTGGTATTCCAATGATTGAGCATATCGTTCCTTTCGAGAAATTCGTTCAAGCAATTATTTTATGTCCTACCCGTGAATTAGCGGTTCAAGTTTCTGAGGAAATGAAGAAACTGGCTAAATACACGAAAGGCGTTTGGGTAACTACGGTATATGGTGGTGATTCAATCGATCGTCAAATTAAGTCGTTAAAGGCGGGGGCCAACATTGTTGTGGGTACTCCAGGTCGTGTCATTGACTTAATTGAGCGCCGTGCATTAAAGCTCCAACAAGCTTCTATGATTGTATTAGATGAGGCAGATGAAATGTTAGATATGGGTTTCCGTGAGGATATCGAAAGTATCTTACAAGAAATGCCAAACGAGCGTCAGACAGTCTTGTTCTCTGCGACTATGTCAAAGCCTATTTTGGGATTGACAAGTCGTTATTTGACAGATCCTAAATTAGTTAAGGTCGTTAAAAACGAAATTACGAACGTGAACATCGAGCAATTGTATTTTGATGTCAAGGGTCGTGCTAAGATGGAAGTTACTACGCGTTTGATTGATTTCTACGCATTGAAGTTAATGTTGATCTTCTGTAATCAGAAGAAACGTGTGGACGAGGTGGTTGAAGAACTAGTTTCTCGTGGCTATGCTGCGGAAGGTTTGCACGGTGATTTACGTCAAAGCCAACGGACCCAAGTAATGAACCGTTTCCGTAATGGAAATGTGTGTATTTTGGTGGCGACTGACGTGGCTGCGCGTGGATTGGACGTTGACAATGTGGACGCTGTAATCAATTACGATATCCCATTAGATGAAGAATATTACGTACACCGTATCGGTCGTACAGGTCGTGCTGGCAAATTCGGTAAGGCATTTACGCTTGTGGTAGGTTCTGAGCGCAATCGTTTGCGCGAAATCATGAACTACACCAAAGTGAAAATAGACAAAGGTGTTATCCCATCGTTTACGGATGTAGTCGGCATTAAAAAAGGCATGTTTATTGAGCGTGTGGCGGCTACTATCAATGAAGGAGATTTAGAAGTATTCTCTGATTCATTAGAAAACTTACAGCATGCTGGTTTTTCTACGGAGCAAATTGTTGCTGCCTTAGTTAAAATGAACATGGGTATCCAAAAGAATGAGTTTGGTGATGAGAATTTAGAAGGTGAATTTGAACGTCAATCTCGTAAGTATGGTCGTGAGGAGCGTGGCGGAGGTTTCCGTGATCGCGATTCACGTGGAGGAGAACGCCGTGGTGGCGGTCGTTTTGATCGTGAATCTCGTGGTGGTTATGGAGACCGTGGTGGAGATCGTGGCGGTCGTTTTGAAAGAGGTTCTGATCGCGGTAGTGGCCCACGTGGACCACGCGTTGACCGGGAAGGAAAGCCATACAAAACAGATGAAAACATGGTACGCATGTTCGTGAATATTGGCTTTAATGAGAAAATTTCTCCTTCCAATATCGTAGGTGCTTTTGCTGGCGAAACAGGAATTCCTGGAAATGTATTAGGTCAAATTCAAATTGAGAATAAGCATACCTATGTAGACGTTCCAAAGGAATATGCAAACCAGGTTATCGATAAGATGGTAGGTGCGCAAATTAAAGGCAAACGCGTTTTAGTCGAAATCGCTAAGCCAGTTTAATCGTATTTTTTTTTTTTTTGAGGGGCAGCCGAAAGGTTGCTCCTTTTTTTATGACTTTTTTAGCCAAAAATGCTGTTTCGGAGCCGTAGGTTTTAGACTCAAAATACCCAATTCAAATAATTCTATCGAATGTATAACAGCTGGATTTTGGTATAATCTTTGCCAAAATTCATTCGAATTATTGCTTGTATGTGGGTGTAAACATATGATGAGGTTCGCAGGATTTTGGAATAAAGATTCAACGGTAGGTAACATCGATTCGGTTACCTGGTTTAAATCTACGACGTGAAGCTGCCCCTCGGCGATTTTTAAATAACGGCCAATCCCATGAATCAATGCTGTTTCTAAGTCTTGAGGGGATTTTTGGTAAATCGGATCAATCACCTCTGTATATAGTGCAAATACAAATGGAGAATGTAATCCATGCGCCGTTTGTGCTTTCCAATTAAATTTTAATCTATTCAACATTAATTCAAACTATAGGTAGTGACTAATTCAAACGCCGGTGTATGTACTTTAAACGTAGTTTGATCAAGCAAGTTTAGAAAGGTATAATATCCAGACATTTGTCCTATAGCTGAAATAATGGGACAAGCCGACGTATACGTAAAGGTTTCTCCAGGTTCAAGAATGGGTTGCTGTCCCACCACGCCTAAGCCATTCACATATTCAGGCGCATGACTTCCGTCTAGTATCTTCCAGAATCGGCTAACTAATTGGGCCGGTTGATTCCCAAAATTTTTGATTGTAATTTGGTAGGAGAAAAAGTGTTTGTAAGGAGGATTTAATTCCATTTCTGGTAGATGTGTGGTGTCTACTGAAATTAAAAATCCATTTGAAAAAGCTTCTGTCATCCTATAAAGGT
>JAIXRT010000178.1 GCA_027485075.1 Cytophagaceae bacterium | reverse complement strand
GGGTGTCCGAGTGGTTTAAGGAGCACGCTTGGAAAGCGTGTGTAGGTCTCAAGCTTACCGAGGGTTCGAATCCCTTCCCCTCTACAAAGCCTTTCAGCGTGAGCTGGGAGGCTTTTTTATGTTCAGTCGTGAGTCATGCTTGCTTGGGCGAACAGATGAAAATAAAAAGAGCGTACCAGATGGTACACTCTTTATTTTAACATAGTATGATTTGATTTACTTCTACCTAAATTATTTGATACCAATTACTTGGCCAACTAGTCCATTCCCATTACCAGAAGCCAAAACTACAGAGCCTGGATTTTTTTGAATAACGGTTCTACAGCTTTCACATCCTGATGCTGAAGGACCATAGTATAAACCCAATTTGACAAAATTACTTTTTTGTGAAGCTTGATTAATCACACAATAAAAGCTATTTTTTTGTAAATCAAGTTTAATACTAGTTGGACTTAAGTAAGGATTATTGCTCAAGATAACCTCTGTTTTCCCTTTGATTTTATTGGCTAAGTCACCGATGCTTGATGCTTGAATATTTATTTCAATGGGCTGAAAAGTGGGCTCGTCCACAGGTTGTTCAACAGCTACCGAATCTGCTGCAACAGCTGTTGTATTTGCTGGCGGCAAGGTCTCAACGGTATGTCTATTTTCTGAAACAACAATATCTACTTTGGCTGGGTCGGTTCGCCAGCTAGTAGATTTGTCGTTTTTCTTAGTAAACATAAAATAGGCAGCAGTGGCAATAATCACCACTGCGATACCTATTAGAATTGATATATTTTTTTTCAACATAATTTGAACGTATTTATTCCTTATCCATATTTCGCTTCAAAATACTTTGAATAGAGAACAACAATAATATTCCTGCTACGGAAATGATTGCGGCAAAAGCGCCTGCCATTCCTATGAATGAATAAAGTCGTTGTTGAGCTTTTCTTTCTTTTTCTGCTTCCTGTTTAGCTAAAGCAATTGCTAGTTTTTCCTCGTATAATTTCAAGTATTTGTGTATGGTTTCTAGCAAGCCATTTCTACTGTAAAAGGCCATTTCGCTATTGTATCCATCTAATGCTTTGGTTAATTCTTCGTCAGACAAATCAGCTTTGATGATAATCGATGCAACGTCAAAATAGTTTTCACGATCTTTTTTACGATTTCCTTGGCCTACTTTATAATGGTTTTTTAATGTATTGATGGCTAAATCCACACGTATTTTACTTGGCTTTTCAGTCATATAAAATTTAAAATATTCGTAAAATAAGTTGAGCGTTTTCTCGTCTTCGATGTAAACCTCTTTTAATTCGATTCCGGCTTCTAGTTCAAAAGTGTTAACATAGTCCTCTTTAATGGAGGCAGGATTGTATTCAAGTAGGCTGATATAATTGCGGAAAGCGATGTTCTTAAATTCTGAACTTGATTTGCCGATCAAGTAATGTAAAGTTTCAACAACAACTATTTTTTCGCAATACCCGGTAGAATCTATTCCACGGCTTGCATAAACTTTTTCAAGCATGTTAGGAATTGCCTCTGGATTCGCCTGAAATACCTTTTCGGTAATGAATTCTGGTTCAGTGTTGTTTTCGCTATAGTAGTCGTAGTTTTCGTTGGGAATTGTTTGTTCAATGTATTCCCCTAATTTTTTCCATTCTTCCGTTGGCAAATCGGACTTTAGCGTATCAATCCAAGCTTTGTACGTTTCCTCTAAACAAGCACTTTTTGTCGGTTCTTGACTTACTACGGAAGTGGTATCGATATGATTTTGAATCACTTCAGATTTGCTAATGACAACATCATCTTGACTAGTTGGTGTGGTATTTACAAGTAGCCAAATGGCTGCTCCGCCAAGAATTAATAATGCAATCAAGGCGACAATTTGATATGTCCTTCTGCTGATTGGAAATACAAACCTTTCTTCCATTGAATTGAAAAATGCTCTAATTTTTTTCATGCGATTTATAATGTTTAGTTCTAATTAAAAAGTGTTGTTTCCTTTTTTAAATAAAAATTAGGATAAAATTAATTTGATAAACTTATCTAACACATTTTCAATTACCTATGAATTTGGTTCAATTTTATTTAACGGTATCATTTAGTTTCGTCAAAACCTAACTTGTTCTTTTGTCGGATTAATTACAAATTTTCTACAGGCAACAATCTCCTTATGTGTTAAATTAATCATTCACAATTTTTAAAAATTTCATTATGTGAATTGCGCGTTCATCCATATTGGATGTTAATCGGATCAAATACGTTCCTTGATTGAACCCTCGAATATCGATTGCTTCCGAGTTTGTGTAGTTTGATTTTGAATAGACAGAGCGACCTAATAAATCATTTATTTCTAATCTCACATTTTCAGCAAAACGAGTAGGGAATGAAATACGCATATTAGTGGATGCCGGATTTGGCCAAACAGCAAATGCCTTAGCTTCCTCCATAGCTAAAATGTTGACAAAAATGTTTGTTGAAATTGCACTTAGACAACCTGGGCTTACTCCTACTTGAACGGCATAACGGCCTGAACTAATTGCTTTAAATGTTGATTCTGTAGCACCCGGAATGGCTTGTTCGTTTAAAAACCATTGATATGAGATACCAGTTAAGCTTGAGCTTAATTCATATTCATTTTTAAGTGTAATTTGGGGTGCAATTGTTCCGCATGTGTTTTTGTCAAGTATAAAAACGTTGCCATGGCTGACATATAAGCCGGTTGATTGAAAAGAGGCATTAACTCCTCCGCCAGCAAATGTCAGATTAAGGCTAGAGCCTTGAAATGGATTGATGCTCGGTGCAAGAATAGATTGCCCCACGGATTGAGACATGGAAAGGTATATGAGCCAACAAAATAGTAAAATCTTTTTCATTTATTTTGTTTTGTTTTCTAGTTGCTCAATGCGTTTCAATAATTTTTTTTGCTCTTCAAGTAGTTCTTGAATCGACTTTACAAGCACCGGAATTAGATTTCCATAATTAGCTTCTAATTTTTCCGGATTCGATTTGTACACCAAATTCAACCAATCAGCCTGGAAAGATTGTTGGCTTGCATCCAACTCCTGCGCAATAAATCCTGCAGTAACTGTTTTGGCAATCTTACTGCCATCTGAAGTATTGCTTGGATACCATTCACGTTTGTCCCACTGAAAAGAACGTGGTTTTAAGGTTTGGATGAAATTTAATCCGAGGTTTAAATCTTGAATATTCTTTTTGTCGCGGGCATCAGATAGCGAAGTAATGGAAGTGACATTCGCACGTAGGGCGGTAATTTTATCATTGCCTAAGGTGACCTCATTGGATACACTTGGGCTGGAGCCTTTGGCATAGGTGCCTAGAAAAACGTTATTAATACCTGTCGTATTTGTTGACCCCGCCACATTACCGATCGCAACGTTGTCATTTCCGGTGGTATTTAACTCCATGGCAACTGTTCCGACGACCACGTTTCCACCGCCAGTGGTATTGCGCAAATTCGCTTGGTAGCCAATTGCAATATTGCTATTTCCTGTTGTGTTTGAAGATAAGGCATTGGCACCTAGAGCAGTATTATTAACACCTGTCGTATTTAATCTTAGTGCCTCATTCCCGATGCCTGTATTTCTTGAGCCATCTTTATTTTCAAATAAAGCTCCATTGCCAATTCCAGTATTATCATTACCTACACTATTGTTCTGCATGGCTCCGCTCCCTAGTGCACTATTTCTGCTTCCGGTGGAATTTGAACCGAGTGAATTTATTCCAATAGCGATATTGTCAATGCCAGAACTATTTGATGCTAATGAACTTGAACCTACAGCTACATTTGAATAACCTGTTGAGTTATTTAACATAGATTCAAAGCCAATGGCTGTATTTGACGTTCCAGTATTAGCGGCAGGATTTGTACTTCCTCTCAAAGAAGAATATCCTATTGCCGTATTTCTCGAGGATCCGCCTTCATTTGAATTATTCGCATAAAACATAGATTTTACTCCAATAGCAACTTGTTGAGATTTAGATACATTTGAGTTTAATGCCTCGTGTCCTATTGATACATTGTCTGTACCTGATTTATTTTTTAACATCGCATCTTTACCTATGCCAATATTCATTTGGCCAGTTGTATTTTCGCCTAGTGCGCCTGTAGAAATTCCTATATTGAATCCGCCAGTAGTGTTATTGGACAGAGCCCCTAACCCTAATGCAATATTCACGATGCCTGTTGTATTCGCTGAAAGAGCATTTGTACCAATTGAAATATTTTGTCCACCAGTTAGATTGGACTTCATAGCCCCTTGACCAATTGAAATATTCTCAGCTCCATCTGTATTTGCTTGCATATTATTATGGCCTATGGCTATATTAT
>JAIXRT010000246.1 GCA_027485075.1 Cytophagaceae bacterium | reverse complement strand
CGACTTTGAGTGTGGGCCAGCGTCAATTGATTTCGTTTGTGCGGGCGATGGTGCGTAATCCGAAGATCATTGTATTGGATGAGGCGACCTCATCTGTCGATTCAGAGTCAGAGGTGATGATCCAACAAGCTATTGCTACCTTGATGAAGGGGAGGACGGCCGTTGTGATTGCACATCGATTGTCGACGATCCGGAATGCGGATCAGATATTGGTGATGGACAAAGGGGAGATTAAGGAGCGAGGAAATCATGATGAATTATTGAAACAAGGAGGCTTGTATGCGACGTTGTATCATTTACAATTTAGTCGTAATTAATCCTTATCTTTGCGCGCTTATGAAGTTGAAAAAATATTTATTGATTGGTTTTATCGCGGTGATCGGGTTGAGTTCATGCGGTAAGTTTGAGAAATTCAGAAAGAGTGCCAGCGTGCCGGTAAAATATAAGGCTGCGATGGATTACTACAAGAAGAAGGAGTTTGATAAGGCAGGAATTTTGTTTGATGAGATTTTACCTGTTTTAAAGGGTGATTCGACACAGGAAATGGCTACTTTTTATCAAGCGTATTGCGACTTCAACTTGGGTAATTATGCGGTTGCAAATACCCACTTCAAGAAATTTTCAGAGGTTTTCTCCCGTAGTGAATTTGCGGAAGAAGCGATTTATATGTCGGCATTTTCTTTATACAAAGACTCGCCCAACTTCAATTTAGATCAAACTGGTACTTTATCAGCGATTAATGAATTGCAGGGATATTTGAATAATTTTCCAGAAACCAAGTACAAGGATGAATGCACGCAGATGATCAAGGATTTGCGTAAAAAGCTGGAGCAGAAGGCGTATGAGAAGGCGAAGTTGTATTACAAAACTTCTCCGTTTAATATTATGTCGTTGAAATCTTCAGTTATTGAGATTTCGAATTTCCAAAAGGAATTTCCAGATTCTGATTACAGTGAGGAGATTGCATATTTAAAAGTAATTGCACAGTTTGATTTGGCGGAGAGTACGATTGAGTCACGCCAGCGGGAGCGTTTTGGTGATGCGGCTAAATTCTATTTAGAGTTGATTGATAAATATCCCAACAGTGCCTATTTAAAATTGTCGGAAAAAATGTACGACAAGAGTTTAAAGGAAGTGGCTCGATTAACGGCTTTGGAGGCGGAGCAGAAAGCTTTGTTGGAGAAAGAGCGTTCAAATACGTCTAAAGTGACGACAAGTCCACAGTAGTATTATTCGAAAAAATACCTTATTTTTGCAACCTTAATTTAAAATTAAAGAGATGTCTAAGAACCAAACAAATCCATCCATCATTACGCGTGATGTAGATAAAATTGCTATTAAGACGGGGAATACGTACGAGTCGATTTCGATTATTGGCCAACGTGCTCGTCAGATTTCAAGCAAAATGAAAGAGGAATTGTCTGGCAAATTGTCTGAATTTGCTTCTTCTGTTGATAACTTGGAAGAGATTTTCGAAAACCGCGAGCAGATCGAAATTTCAAAATATTATGAGCGTATGCCGAAACCAAGCGCATTGGCGATTGATGAGTTTTTAGGCGACAAAATTGATTACAGAGCACGCGAGGAAGCAACAGACGAAAACTAATTTTTCTTCGTTTGATTTCAATATGAAATCTTTTCGCGCCCTTCTAGTAAGTATTATTTGCTTGAGTTCTTGGGTGCTTAGCGCCCAAGAACTACAAGTTTCTGTTACCATCAATACCGAGCAAATTCAGCTCGACCAACAACGCGGCACATCTCAAATTTACACGGAGCTGCAGCGTACCATCCAAGAATTTTTATCGAGCAGACGCTGGTCAAATGACATTTTTTCTCCCGAGGAAAAGATTAAGGTTAATCTTAATTTGTTGTTGACCAAAGCGAGTTCACAAGGAGATTTCGAGGCAAATGCTCGTCTACAAGTGCTGAGACCTGTTTTTGGCACTTCGTATGAGACGGTGATTTTGAATGTCATCGATAAGAATTTCAATTTCAAATACCTGACGGGAACGCCAATAACCTATAACGATAATAGTTATATGGATAATTTCAGTTCGATGTTGGCCTATTACGCGAATCTATCCCTAGCGTATCACTACGACTCGATGGGTTTACGCGGCGGTGATTTTTTTGTTCAGAAGTTGACGAATTTAACCAACCTCGCCCAAAACTCAGGTTCTGGCTGGGGAACCATGAATGATATTCGATCTCGGGTTGCGATTGCGGAAGGTTTACTAAACCAACAAATGCAAGGCTTGCGTGAGGTTTATTACACTTACCACCGCATTCATTTAGATACGTTTAAAGATAAGCCCGATGATGCGCGGAAAGGGATTTTAGAATTATTGATGCAGATACGTCAGATTAATCAAGTTCGACCTGGTGCTGCGTCCATCCGCGTGTTTTTCGATTCCAAATCGGATGAGATTTTTTCCATTATGGATGAGGCTACGCCTTCGGAGCGCCAACAAGCCTTTGCGTATTTGAGTTTATTGGATCCGATTCGTACGGAAATGTATCGGAAACTGATTCGTTAGAATATCAGTTTTTTCTTCCCCAAAGTGCTTTTTCCCCCTTACCTTTGGCAATCCTCCAAGGTTTGCCAAAGGTAGGTGGTTCGGGGTTTATTTGATCTCGAAAATCATAACCGTTTCGGTCTTATCACTTACCTTAAATCGGTTATCAATCCGCTGTCCCACGATCCAAGCAACCGAACCTTTACTTACTAATAAATTCGTCGTCTTCTTCAAATTCACCGGCACCTTTTTGTCCGTCAAAAAATCCGAAATCAGTTTTTTGCTATTCATCCCCAACGGACAGAACCAAT
>JAIXRT010000230.1 GCA_027485075.1 Cytophagaceae bacterium | reverse complement strand
GGCGAAGCGAATTCAATTGTAAACTTGTCGATTGCCAACATAGAAAATGCGTCAATCCAAAAAGTGGATGTTGGCCCCATCAAGGACCAATATATTCCTCGTATGAAATAGACCAAAAGTTCCGACGTGCTTGCATTTATTCGTTTGAATCGCTTGCAAAACCACATGGAATTAATTCACCACAGTATTAGCAAATCGAGTGTGACCATCGTTTATGAGGAAAAGGCGGACACCTCGATCGAAATCGAGTCCATTGGAAATGACATCACCTATTTGAACGATCAGAAAAGTTTCATCTTTACTTCTGAAAAAAGTGGGTTTAAACATGTTTATCTGCAAGATTTTACCACAGGAAAACAGCAAATAATCACGCAAGGGAATTGGGAGGTAGACGATTTGTATGGGTTTGATGAAAAGACCAAAACACTATATTTCAATTCCACTGAACGGACACCCATTGGTCGCGATGTGTATCAGATTCAGCTAAATGGAACTGGGAAGAAATTAATTGCAGGCAATACAGGGACGAATACGGCAACCTTTAGTCCAGACTTTTCGTACTATATTTTGACACATAGTTCGGCTAAAAGTCCATCAAAAATCACGCTGAATCACATCAAAACAGGCCAAATGCGAGTGTTAGAGGACAATGCGTCCTTAGCTAGTAAAGTAGCTGAATATGGCATTTCAACACGTGAGTTTTTTGAAATTCCTTTGGCCAATGGTGACCATTTAAATGGGTATGTGATTAAGCCGGCCAACTTTGATGCCACGAAAAAATATCCGGTTTTGATGCATGTTTATGGGGGTCCAGGTAGCCAGCAGGTATTGGATTCGTTTCCAGGTGCCGACTTCTTTTGGTATCAAATGCTCTTGAAAAAAGGGTATTTAATTTATTGCATTGATAATCGCGGAACAGGTGCTAGAGGCGTTGCATTCAAAAAAATCACCTACCAAAACTTGGGTAAAATTGAAGTAGAAGATCAAATCTTTGCGGCTAAATATCTAGGTGGATTGTCACATGTAGATGCATCACGCATTGGAATTTGGGGTTGGAGTTATGGCGGATTTATGTCGGCCAACTGCCTTATGCAGGGAGCATCAGTATTCAAGGCTGCGATTTCAGTGGCTCCGGTGACGAATTGGCGTTTTTATGATTCGATCTATACGGAGCGATACCAACGGACTCCGCAAGAGAATCCACGTGGATATGATGATAATTCACCAGTAAATCATGTGGATAAATTGAAAGGAAACTTACTGCTAGTACATGGAACTGGAGACGACAATGTGCACTTCCAAAACTCAGTGGCTTTGGAGGAAGCCTTAATTAAGGCCAACAAGCAGTTCCAAAGTTTCTATTATCCAAACCGGAATCATGGTATCTATGGCGGCAATACGCGCTTGCACTTGTATCAGATGATGACCAACTTTTTAGAGAAGAATTTATAGTCGGCTTAAGCGATCATACATATCCGCATGTAGTCGGTACACTAACATCCGTTGGTCCTTTTCATCCGTTTGAATATCCAGGATTTCTTTTCCTGGATAGATCAAACCAATGGCCTTGGTAAAGTTATCAAACAGCTTGGCTCGAAATTGGCGTTGCGATTCTGGTGAACTTTTATGTTTGCCAAAAAACGCGACTATTTGATGCCCGGACACATAGCCTTGTCTGAAATTAAGCAGCATAAAATCCATGAATTGTTTTTCATTTTCGCCTAATAGAATTTGTAATTGCTGTTTTTTACGGCGTTTTCGAAGGGCAGAGATAAGGGTTAGCGAAAAAATAAATACGACGAACCCGAGTGCGATCACTCCAATTTTCCAAAACTCATTAACCCACGTATCTTGTGTTATTGGTCCTAAATAGTCACTCTCAGCTAAAAGTTTAGCAATGGGTAATTTCGAATATCCTGCAGTCTTGTAGGGATAACTTGTGGGGGAATTGGTATATACAAGTGTGTCTCCCACTAAGTGTGTCAATTTTTCTAAACTTTCGTCAGATCGACCGTCACGAATGTGTACCCGCTCGGGGTTGCGCCATCTGTATACCTTATAACCATCAAGTATATCAATAATAAGAACAGAGTCGAAATTGTTGACCTGTTGGACTAAGTCAATCATCAAAAAATATCGCCCATTAAATAAATAATTTTTGCCAATATCTTTGGAAAAAAATTCCCGCATGACAGGCATATTAACTACCCCTACAGCCTTAAATTCCTTTTTATCAAAATTGTATTCGTAAATATTCCAATCGTAAATCGGTGTATTGTGTTGCTCCGTATCATTGGCTTTACTATTTGCCAACGTTATAAACCGATCTTTTTGCGGAGAATACCCAGATGGACTAAACGTGATAGCTTTGGGAATATCTCCTTCGGCTTGAATACTTAACCACTCCCCACCATTAAAACTGAATTCGCTAATGACATTGGTTGATTGCCAAAAGCCATAGCCGCCAAATGAATACAGTTTGCCATTCCTACTAAATTGGAATGACGTGCAGTTTGCACCACGAAAAAACGTACGATCGATGCGTTGAATTTCCCACGTAACTTTATTTAGCTTGTAAACTTGTCCCGTACAATGAATGGTTAAGTAAAACTGATTTGTTGTATTAGGTGTAGGTATTTCTTTAACGCCTCGATCAGTTGATAATAGATCGGTTGGGATAACATCCTTAAATGTGGCTTTGGCAACAAACACCCAATTAATACCATCGCTGCATTGAAAAATTTCTTGCGTAGCAAAATCTAGACGGTAAAATCGGGAAGATTTTGCCTCGCGCCATTTGAAATATTGAGCATGCGCTGGACTTAGATATAAGCAACCAAGTAGGAATAATAACAACCGCCATTGCCGCATAGAGAGACTTTTAAAAACCAAAAATGCAATTTTTTATCCTATTATTTAAAAGTTTCTTAGCGATTGGTCTAGAATTTATGCCAAATTTTTCAACAAAAATGGCTAATTTGCAACTTTAAAATACGGATAGACTTATGACGTTACACCGCGAAGGAAAATCACTTTTAATTAGTTCATTACTTATTGTCCTAGTAATCAATGGGCTGGTTGCTTATTTCTTTCCTGAAAATGCATACTTACGTGAAGCAATCGTAGTCATTACCTCCCTATTTTATTTAATCATTCTTCAGTTTTTCCGTGTACCTGCACGGCATACAGAAATCAATCCCAAGCACATCATTGCTCCTGCAGATGGAAAGGTAGTCGTAATCGAAGAAGTAGAGGAGCCTGAATATTTTAAAGGGAAACGTAAGCAAGTTTCGATCTTTATGTCACCATTGAATGTGCACGTGAATTTCAATCCTATCTCAGGTATTGTTACGTATTTCAAGTATCACCCAGGGAAATATTTGGTAGCATGGCATCCAAAGTCAAGTACGGAGAACGAACGTACTACGTGCGTAGTCAAGCATGAAAATGGTACCGAAATCTTATTCCGTCAAATTGCTGGTGCACTGGCAAAACGTATTTGTTGGTACGTCAAAGAAGGGGATGCTGTGACTCAAGGACAAGAATTTGGCTTTATCAAATTTGGAAGTCGGATCGATATCTACCTCCCTTTAGACGCAGAAATCTGTGTGAACATTGGGGATAAGCCTGTGGGAAGCGAAACGGTTATCGCCAAGCTTCGCTAATTAATCCAAGTATTTTCTCGAGGCCTTGTTGGTCTATCTCCGAAAAATCGTTGAGCCTATCTGAGTCAACGTCCAATACCATCGTAATGACTCCTGCCTGATTTTTAACAGGTAAAACAATCTCGGATTTAGATGCGGATGCACAAGCGATATGTCCTGGAAAGGCATCTACGTCAGGAACGATAATGGTTTCAGCCGTCGTATATGCGTGACCACATACCCCTTTATGAAATGGA
Source organism: Cytophagaceae bacterium (assembly GCA_027485075.1). Lineage (GTDB taxonomy): Bacteria > Bacteroidota > Bacteroidia > Cytophagales > Spirosomataceae > Aquirufa. Next base: position 4,351 of record JAIXRT010000230.1, on the reverse strand, counting down.
ATTCGCGTACAGGCGACAGGTCCCTGAAAAGGACCGAGTACTAATTGATTATCTTTCACAAGGTAAAAACCGACCCAAAAGAAACCAAAGACCTCCTTTAATCCGGCGGCGATATTAGCCAGATTAGCCGTCAAATCTGTTTCATCTTGAACTAAACTTGCGATTTGAGGATATAATGCGGCGTATTTTTCTGCCCGACTGCCCGAAGGTATATGTAAATCTTCCGCCATCTTAAAAATGTCTACTGATATAGGATTCGTTTGCAGGGCAAAGCCATGCGCTGCGGTAATTGGAAATTTGGTCGATTAATGGCCTTATGATCAAGTCGGCAGGACGTATCTTCCCAGATTCTACGTTAGATTTAATTTGACCTAGGGGAATTAATGCCAACGCGTCTCCCCGTAGAACTGCTAAATCTCGATTAAAAAAATCTATATGTAATTCGGCCGCTAGCTCTTTAAACCAGCGCGTCGAAGCATCGATCGAACATCCTGAGGCCTGATTCACTGACTCATTGACTGCGACAACAACGACTTGATTAAAGCGGATTTCAAAGGAGGCTTGCAGTGGAGAACCGTGCGCTTCCCACCCTTTTGTGCCTTGCTCTAATGTCTGGCTAATGCGTTCAGATTCGCTGGACGAAAGTGGACGATTTGCTTGATAGATCCAAACCCGTGCATGGTCTGGCATTTGTTCAAAGGGTATATACATGATTATTGAATGCTTTGTTGGACAAGTTCAGCTAAATCCACCAACTGAATTTCGTGGTCTTTGCCGGTCTTGTTTAGTCCGTCTTGCAACATGACCATACAAAAAGGGCATGCCAAAGCTACTTTTTTTACCCCAGATTCGATAATTTCCTCGGTCCGTTTTACCTGAACATCTTGTCCGCCGGGCTCTGGTTCTTTGAAAACTTGAGCACCACCGGCACCGCAGCAGAGGCCTTTGGTCCGACAACTCTTTAGTTCCTTTAGGTCTTTATTTAGACCTGCAATGATGGCGCGAGGTGCTTCCACAATACCATTTCCCCGACTTAAATAACAGGAATCATGGTAGGCGATGGTCTCAGCATGTTCATTGACTTGAATTTTTCCTGAAGCCAAAAGCTCAGCTAATAATTGGCTATGGTGAATTACATCGTAGGAGCCGCCTAAACTAGGGTATTCATTTTTCAGTGTATTGAAACAATGGGGGCATGAAGTCACGATCTTTTTAACACCATACATATTGAGTACTTCAATATTTTGCATGGCCTGCATTTGAAAAAGAAATTCGTTTCCTGATCTGCGCGCGGGGTCACCGGTACATGATTCCTCAGTCCCAAGTACCGCAAAACTTAGTTCGGCTTTGGTCAAAATTTCACACATGGCCCGAGTTACTTTTTTGTGGCGGTCATCAAAAGAACCTGCACAACCTACCCAAAAAAGGTATTCTGGGCTTTCGCCTCGAGCGGCCCATTCGGCCATTGTCGTTATTTGAAGCTCCATTATTTTTTCTTTTGTAATGCACGCATTTGCTCCACGGTTAATCGGCTACCATCATCGCTCCATCCGGGAGGGCCAAAAAGATACCCAAATACTTGCTTGATGCTTTTGGCATGCATGAGGTCCTTGCCAATTTGCACCCATTCATAAAAAGCAATCTTCGCAGGATTATAGCTTTCAATCTGTTTGGTCAAACCGTAATTTGGACGAGCCTCTTCAGCTTTAAATGATCCAAAAATACGATCCCAAATAATGAGCACGCCGGCATAATTCGTATCTAAATAGTCTAAATCCGTTCCATGATGCACCCGGTGATGCGAGGGAGTATTGAAGAATTGTTCAAACCAGTTAGGCATTTTTTGAATAAACTCTGTATGAATCCAATATTGGTATAGCAGGCTGGTTTGTTGGAAAAAGAATACGATAAACGGATGCACTCCTACAAGCGGAAGCCAGGCCCAAAAAAGAAATCCTCCGGTCACACTGCCAGTCCATGTTTGGCGTAAAGCAGCAGCTAAATTGTATTTAGGTGACGAATGGTGTACCATGTGGGAGGCCCAGTAAAACCGAATTTCATGTGAAATACGGTGTACCCAATAATAAGTAAAATCCTCTCCCAAAAAGGCGAATACCCAGACAGGCCACCAATTAAATTGAAAATCTGCTATGCGCCAGTGATCATACACATAGAAATAGGTAACGAATGCGAGGCCCTTGGTTACCGTACCTACAGCCAAATTTCCGAGACCTAATCCGATGGAAGTTAGGGAGTCTTTGGCCTCAATAAAATCCCGATGTTGCTTGTAGGCAACCCAAGATTCAAACAAAACCGTGATGAGAAAAAACGGTACTGCGTATAGAATTAATTGCGGTGTCATAGTTGCTTAATAAAATCTACGGATGCTTTTATAGGCAAATCAACCCGCTTACCCAGAATATCAGAGGTAATTACGTGGTAACCAGAAAGCGGAAATGCTTGTTCTTTTTTGATTTTGCTCCCTAATTTAGGGAACATATCGCGCATGGCTTGTACCGAAACAACATTATCTTGATGAGCCTCATCTTGATAATAATAGGCTAAATATACAGGTACTTTCACTTGAGCAAAAACTTCATCCGTCATTTCATGCGTCAAGAAATTTTGAATCGCGACGATACCTTCCAGGCGGTAATGCAAACTCCAAAAGCTCGTGTGGCCCGAACTTACCGAAGGGATATCCCGGAAGTCGCTGCGCATAACGGCACGGGCAAGTTGTAATCCCCAAGGATTGTCAACAAGCGGTGCAGTAGGATCTTTGATCGCAATACATGGCCCATAGAGCATGAGGGCCTTAATTTCGGGATGGCGAGTGGCTAAAACCAGCGACATCGCTCCTCCGAATGACGTTCCTAATACGACTACTTCATCTCCTAATTTCTTCGCAATGGCATAATAATTTTCGACACTTTGGTAGAATCTATCTGCTGTAGCTTTGGCCATGGTGGAGTCGGTTGGGAATTCCCCATGGTCTTCCACACGGGCAAGCACTAAATTTGCCCCAAAAGCTTTCGCCACTTCTTTATGTAAGGGATTACCTTCCATCGGAGAGGCCGAAAATCCGTGAACATAAAGGAAGACCTTTTTCGTTTTTTGTGGATTGGCAGAATCGGCCCAAATAATTTGTCCCTGATTATCCGGCTTTAAATTACGATTTGTAGCTTCTTTGGCATGCAGGTAGTTGGCGATTTCACGAGGTTCATTAGGGATGTCGGTCCAACTAGGCCCATTGATTACTGGGGCGTCTGGATGTGGTCCAAGGAAGTATAAGGCGGTTAGGCCGACAAGTACGAGTAATAATTTTTTCATGATTTAGCCCAATTTAGTCGGTCGCTTGGATTGAATTTCCAAGGGGCCTGATTCGTTTCTATATTGGCAAACATCGAATTCCATGCTCCTGGTGCATCAGATTGCTCCATAATTTGAAAGCGGCGTAATTCGAGGATAATGTCTAGTGGGGAGAGTTGAATTGGGCAAGCTTCCACGCAAGCTTGGCAGGTGGTACAAGCGCGCAATTCTTCTGGAGTAATGTAGTTTCCAAGAAGAACGTTCGTGGATTGTGGATCTTTTTGAAGTTCTTCTAATCTGTCGCGCGTATCCATCATGATTTTACGCGGTGAGAGCGCGCGCCCAGTTTGATTTGCAGGGCATTGCTCCGTACAGCGCCCACATTCAGTACAACTGTAGGCATCGAGTGCATTTTTCCAGGTGAGATCTTTGATGTCTTGTGCGCCAAATTTCAAATCAGGATTACTGGCATCACCAGGTTTACCCAACATGATATTCACCTCGTTTGTCACATGTGGCATGGCATCCATTTGGCTAATTGAGTCAATTTTGGAATAATACACGGCCGGGAAGGCGAAGAAGATGTGCAGATGCTTTGAATAAGTTACATAAAGCGCGAACAGCAATATGCCAATGATATGAATCCACCAGGCTGTTTGCTCAATAAGGTGCAAATTATCTTGTGGCAACCAAGGCTTCAGGTGTTTTGAAATGATGAATGATTGCCCAGCATCTGCCGCGTTCATGACGTAAAGTGCTGACATGAGTACCAATTCAATGATCAAAATAAGCATGGCATCTTTAATTGGGAATCCATTTAATTCGCGATGACTTGCTGGGCTTAGGCGCTTTACTTGATGACTTAAGCGACGGACGATAAATACAACACATGCCACGACTACCCCACCTGCGAGGATTTCAAAAAAATTAATTATGAATGGGTAAAAACTTCCCAGAAATGGGGCGAAAATTCGGTGTGTTCCGAATAGGCCATCGACGATAATTTCCAGGATTTCAACATTAATCAAGACAAATCCAAGGT
>JAIXRT010000224.1 GCA_027485075.1 Cytophagaceae bacterium | reverse complement strand
GGCGCTTCTGGACGGTACCAGGCGATCCTAAAAAGGGATTTGAGTCGAAGGCAATGGAAGATGCGGCTAAAACCTGGAAAGGGGAGTGGTGGAAAATTGGTGGTGGCGGAACAGCCTGGGATGGCTTTGCGTATGATCCTGCTTTGGGTTTGGTATATATTGGCACTGGAAATGGTTCGCCATGGAATCGAGAAATTCGTAGTCCAGGTGGTGGGGATAATTTATTCCTTTCTTCCATTGTTGCCGTGGATGTAAAGACGGGTGAATATAAATGGCATTACCAAACGACACCGGGTGAGACTTGGGATTTTACGGCGGTCCAACAAATGATTTTGGCAGACATGAAGATTGGAGGGAAAGATCGCAAGGTTATTATGCAGGCACCTAAGAATGGATTCTTTTATGTGTTAGATCGTGAAACGGGGGAATTATTGAAGGCGGATCCGTATACATATGTCAACTGGGCTACGCATGTGGATTTGAAGACGGGACGTCCGGTAGAAACTCCGAACAGTCGCTATGAGAAATTCAATAAATTGGTAGCACCTTCGCCGATTGGTGGACATAATTGGCAGGCGATGGCTTATAATCCAGTGACAAAATTGGTCTATATTCCTTCACGTGAGATGTCTTATCCACATGGAAATCAGGTTGATTTTAAATATGATCCCAAAAACTGGAATACAGGATCTGCTGTAAACCCCAAGAATAAAATGTTGGATGATCCCAAAGCGCATAAAATGGAGGGTCGTTTAATCGCTTGGGATCCGGTCGCGGGAAAAGAGGTGTGGCGTTCTCCAGGTGCGTCTATTTGGGATGCCGGGGTTTTAACTACTTCTGATTTAGTATTTCAAGGTAATGCGCAAGGGCAGTTTCGTGCTTATGACGCGAAGACTGGAAAACAATTATGGGAGGTTGATTTGAAATCGGGTATCATTGCGCCCCCGGTGACTTATCTGGTTGACGGGGTACAATATGTGACCGTAGCCGTTGGTTGGGGTGGGGTTATGGGCTTATGGAATAAGTTTACGGAAACCATCCAGCCAGGTCGCATATTTACCTTTAAAATAGGTGGTAAGGGTAAAATGCCCGCCTTAGTTCCAGCTGAAGCAAAGACGAAAGTGAATGTTGCGGTAACTGCTACGCCAGCTGAATTAGCTGAAGGAGGCAAGTTATTCGGATTATATTGTGCAAGTTGCCACGATTTAAAAGGAGGTGGTTCGATTCCGAATTTGACTTATTCAAAACCGGAGATCTTAGCGATGATTGATGATATCGTTCGTAAGGGTATATTTTTACCTAAAGGAATGCCAAACTTTGGGAATCGCTTTACGGCCCAACAAGTGAAAAATATTCAACAGTATATTTACGCGGAGGCGAAGAAAAAGTAAGAATAACAGGTACTTGATAAAATAAAAAAGGAGGACGTTGGTCCTCCTTTTTTCAACTACCTTTGGCAAACCTTGGAGGATTGCCAAAGGTAAGGGGGTTATTTCAAAATCTCATTCATCTTCTTGGAATCGTACCGCAACCATTCTTTCACCTGTTTCCCATTTTCTATTTGGTCTACGGAATTAATGATCACTTTGGTAGACTTATCTCCGCGAGTTAATGTGAACCACGCATACGCCAAAACATAGTGTAATGTGTCTTTATTTGGTACAGGATAAATCATTTCTTTGATATCAACGATTTTATCTAATTTCATCGTAGCACCTTTCGCTTTCATATTTGTAAATATGGATACGTTTTGGTCTAAGGTTAATGTATCGGTATTGTCATAAAATACAACATCCTCCGCATAGGTAGCACGGTAAGCAGCGGAATCTCCTTCCGACATCGTTGTCATCGATTTGATGGTTAAGTCAATGTTCTCCGACTTTGCCTTAATATACCCAATACCTCCTTCTGGCATTGAACTTTCTTGTTTCGTACAAGAAATTAATCCGCCTGTGATTACACATGCGATAAGTAATAATTTTTTCATGGTTTTTGGGGGTTAAAAAGGTCAACTCATCGAGTTGGCCTGAAAATTAAACTAGTTAAACGTACCTACGGCGTATTTTAATAGGACCGCTTGTTTGGTTTCACGCAAGTCATTCACTTTTTTAGTGAATTGCTCAGGTGTCAAATTCATATATTTCTTTGCTCCATTGATGTAAATGGACGTTGCGTCAAAATCCAATTTAGACAAATCTTTAAAAAAGGTGAAGGTCGAAAATTGCCCCGTTCCATCGTATGAAAGAGGTGCTAGATGTTGACCAAATGACCACTCTTGTATGTTACCAGCTTTAATTCGATCCAAATGAATGGCTTTAACTTGTTTTTCAAAATCCATGTAAGCCAAGTAATTAGCCTGAGTTGTTTTCATCGTTTCAAATAGAATGATCGAATTCAAATCATTTGAGGGCCCTGTTGCATCCAAAACTTTGGTTATTTTATTACGAACGATGGTTTGAATTTTTGCTGTTTCTTCTAAGATTGTATAATAACTTGGATCTTCCTTCATTAAGGCTGCGCCCATATCTGCCGGAAATTCGGTAATCTTGTTTAAGTCTTCTGATGCATTGCATGAGATGTAATCAAAATCTACCGACTCGGATTTATACTCGTTAAATATAGGATAAACGGCCCATGCCGCGATAAGCCCAAGAGACTTACGTTTTTGGTGAATTACTTTCCATCGCTTCTCAATAGCCATGGCTTCCTCAATCGTATGACCTGGTTTTAATTTGTGAAATGCAATGTTAATGTACATGGGTTTGTTTTGAGCGAATGACGTTAGCGTCAATGCAAAGAAAGCGACTAGTAATAAGGTAAGTTTTTTCATAGTTTTTTGGGTGTTAAAAAAAATGTCCGTGTGCGATATGCGCACGGACTAAATCAATTTATTTTTTTGTTTTTTCTCTGGAGAATTGAGTAATTGAATCAATTTTGCCAGCTAAGTTGAAGCCAAACAATTCCATCAAGTCTTTATCCCAAACTGTTCCATCTTTCAATACACGCTTCTCAGTTGAGTATACCATAATGCCAGAAGCAGGATCCGTATTGGTTAGTTTAAATGGAAGAATTAATCCCAGTTTCCAATCCAAGGATTTGTATTGAGCAAAAATAGCTGGGATCATGTCTTTGGTCAATTTAACCTTGGAACCATCAAATCCTTCGATGGTTAATTCATCTGCCATTAAAGATGTAAAACCTTGCACATCCATGGCATTGTACGCTTTTGCAAGATTTTCCATCGCAGCGATTTCGCCTCTGTTTGAAAACTGTAAAGAACTACCATCTGATTCAGAACCAGGTTTGCTTGAGATGTATTTTCCTCCTGATGTTTTACCAAATTCATTTGTTGCAGGAATGTTAACGTACTGCTGTAAATTTGAAATTTTGCCGGCTTTGTCAAAATAAAACAACTCAAATAAATTCAAGTTTTGTTTCGAACCATTTTTGAAAACGCGCTCCTCTGTTGACTGCACCATCACAATTTCACCACTTGAACCTTGAATTTTGATAGGTAACATGGCCATCGGCTTGTTGGTGACCGATTTCAACGTTGCCATGCTTTTTTTATGATTTTCTCCACCTGTTTTTATAAATTCATCTGACCATAAAGCCACCTCAGCATCGTGATCAACAGCGTTATAAGCTTTTGTTGCTTCTAATACGGTGTTCATGTTTTTGTCAGATCCTAATTGCATGGGTTTTCCTTGGTTATCGCCAACGAAAATTTTTCCAGCTGTTTGAGCATTTGCCATAAATGCGGACGCAACGAATGCGCCCAAGAGTACCATTTTTTTCATGTTTTTTTTGGAGTTTATTTGTCCTAGCAAGAACGGCATTTAGTCGTTCGAGATGTGGTGATATTACATTCCACTTGTTCCCTTTTGCAGGAATGGGAACAAATGAAAATGGCATTTTAGCTTATAATGCTCACTTGCGATGTAGTTTTGATTAGAACATAATGAAGGTATATCGGCTACATTCTTGGATTGTAGTATATAATAAAAGCGATAAGATTTTTGATGAAGTAGGTAATGCGAAAAGCTCCTGACTAATTGGTCTGGGGCTTTTTTGATTTAATGAATGCAGAGGGGGTGAGACCTTGTCGACGTTTAAATGCGTCAATGAATTTCGATCTGGACATAAACCCAGCATTTGTTGCCAATGCTTCTATGGTAAATTTATTTGCTTGTCCTGCCTCAATTAACTCCACAACATAAGCGATGCGCAAATCGTTTTTCCATTCACCAAATGTTTTATGCAAGTCATTATTGAAATAGGCCGATAAATTTCGTTCTGAAATTTTCAAGTCGAACGACATTTGTGAAAGCGTAAAATCTTTATGGATAAATGGATGATTTGCTAAATAAGGTTTAATAACCTGCTCAAAAGCGTTTTCATTTATTTGTATTGGTTTTGCAAACGTAGATTTTAATTTCTCTAATGTACTTGCTTTACTCAATTCGACAGAATAAGATATGTTGCCATACAGAATGTTTGGAAACAAAAACAAGAAGAAATTTTGGATAAAAAAACCTCCTCCGCAAATTCTAAAAAAGTGAGATTCACTAAAAATTTCTTCGTTGGAAAAGCCCAAAATATAAAAAGGCTTGATATATAATGTAGCCATATGTCCCAAGCTCGTTACTGCGATTAAGACTTGAAGTGATATGAGCGTAAAAAACCAACGTTGAATGATCAAATGATTACTCGGGATTACTCCATACTTTTTCAGTAAATGTTTTTTGTTCCAATAAAAATACGCAATCGACGCAATCGCATATATAATGAGGTGGATCGATCGGCCGTAGAGTAGTTGTTCAAATGTAACCCAAAAGAAATTTAGATTATAATCCTCTGTAATATTGACGATTTCATGAGCCATTTTGGTCTTAATGTCAAAAGGCAATGTAGTGAATGGGAGGGTGGCTATGCCAACAAAAACAGCCGGGAGTAAATGAAATAGATCTGTTTTTACAAAACCTTTGTGTTCGGATACGGTGTTTTTGACGTAAAAGAATAAACTAGGTCCGAGTAGAAAAGACAAGGGGAGAAAATGAACAAAACAGAAACCTTCCCAAAATTCGTTTTTTGTATAGTGAAGGCCGAAATAGACCATCACAATGAGGTTGCAACACAGGAAGAATAAGGCTAAGAAAATATTCGATTTATTCAATGAACTTAAATAGTACAAAAGAATAAACGAGGTAAAAATCCCAAAAATAGGGGCAAGTATTTCCAATTAATGAAGCTATATGCCTACAATATAGGAAAATTTCCCATCTTCTTACCTTTGGCAATCCTCCAAGGTTTGCCAAAGGTAGGGGGAAAAGGGGAATTTTGATTCCCTCTTTTAGTTAAAATCAAGAACTTGATATGTGTTCAAAATGCCTTAATAAGCATCCAGGCCTAGAATTTTTCTACCTAGTTCATTTAGTTCAGCAGTCGTGTATTTTGTTTGTTCCCAATTCCTAGGATCGCCTGGAAATGCATATCCCTCTGGCGCAATACGGTCTTTCCAGGAATTGATACGCCATTCTTTCAATGAAGCATTGTCCTCTTCAGCTGGCATCATGGAAATATATTGGGCACAACGCACTTTGTCGCTATTGTTTGCACGAATGCCATGTGGCTGAGTGCTGTTGAAGATTAACAAGTCGCCGGCTTCTAACTTGACTTTGGTGGGTGTAAAACCGGTGATATCTGGTTTGAAGCGGTCGCGGTCATCGGGTTGGGTTAATTTCCAAGTATTGTAAGTGCGAAATAACTCAGGGATGCACTGAAATCCCCCCATGTTTTCGTCGAGTTGGTCCGCTAGTGCGAGTACCCCTTGTACATTTACTGGTTTTGTTTCCGGGTCATAATCCCAATGGATAAAGGCTTTGTATTCGTGGCCTGGTCGGATCGGAAAGTTCAAGTTTGCTCGATCAATGGTGACCCAAAGTTTTTCCGTTCCCCAAATGTCAACAAAGGCGTCATAAACGCGTTGTTGCGATCGATTATCCCATAAAAATTGGTTATTGTAGCATTCTACCATGCCCGTGCCTGCTAACTCTTTCATTTTCATTTCTGCACGTGGGGCGGTATACCAGGTAGCTGGATCATTTGGATCTTTTTCCTCAAATTCCCATAAAAAATCGGCTGTTTTTAACGCTTTTTCGCGCGGAACAGCTTGTTTGATAACGACGTAGCCATTCGTTATCCAAAACGTCCAATCTTCCTCGCTTAATACGCGAAGTGCATGACCATTACTTCGATCATTCAGTTTGAGCGCGCTACTTTTGGCGGTAGATGGGTTGCCAGGAATTTCATAATGGGCATTATTGGGGATTTTCGTTTCCATGCAGTTTGTTTTTGTTGAACCAAATTTCGACTATTTATCGATAGATGAATTTCTTTCTATTCGCCAATTTTTGACCTGTATTGATAATTTAATTTGACATATACATTAAATTGGTAAATTTAGGTATGAAAATAGCTTTAGAATCCATCCGTCCTGACGCGGATAGTTCCTTTCGATTTTTGCAGACACCTAATTTAAATGAGGTGTTTTATTGGCATTTTCATCCAGAGATTGAGTTGGTTTACGTAGAAGCAGAAAAGGGTATTCGCCACATTGGCGATCATTTAGATACCTATGAAGGATGTGATCTGGCTTTGATCGGTTCATACATTCCACATTTGAATTTTGATTATGGAGTAAAAGCGACGGTGGAGACCGTGGTGATTCAGTTTCCAGCTGATTATTTTGAACAAGGTTTGGCACGAATTCCAGAATTAAGTCAGGTTGTAGAACTTATTGATCGTGCAAAACAAGGTTTGGCATTTACGGGTGAGACGAAGCGAATAGCAGGAGCCAGGTTAAAAAAGCTACATCATTTGGACCGATTTAGTCAATTTGTAGAGTTGATGCGCATCTTTCAATATTTAGCCGCGAGTGCGGAATACCTGGAATTAGGTGCGCGACCTGTTGCGAATGCATTGCTTTTGAAAAAGCAAGCGCGCATTCATCAGGTGTACCAATATGTAGAGGCTCATTTTTTAGAGCCAATCAATACGAATCTAATTGCAGAACATGTGAGTTTGTCGGTTCCTGCTTTTTGCCGATATTTTAAACAGGCAACACATTTGACATATACAGATTTTGTTAATCAGTACAGGGTTAATTATGCTAAAAAATTACTTATCCAAGGTCGCCATGTTAGTGAGACTTGTTATGAGGCTGGTTTTGAGAATTTGCCCTACTTTACACGATTATTTAAGAAGCGGGTTGGGGTGTCCCCGTCAACTTTCAAGAAACAGACAAGTGGAAACTAAATTTCCTTTTATAATGGCTACATTCGCTCTATGAGGAAGTTTTCAAGTTTTTTTGTTTTATGCGTAGTCATAAGTTTTTCTAGTTTAGGACAAATAAAGACGATGCCCCTGCCTGAGTTGCTCACCTTAGATAGTCTGATTCATTCGGCTCCATCGCTGGCCTTGCGTATGGCAGATTATAATCATGGGGCATTGGATTCTATGATTAAAGGCCAAAAGCCCATTGACTCATTAGTAGTTCATACGATTGCACAAACTTTTTTCAAGGATCTCCGCGATGGAAATCGAGCACCTAATTTGCGCTATCAAGGCTTAAAAATTGATCGTAAAAACATTAAATTAACACCTAATTTTAAATTATTAGCTAATCATCTAATTAATCAGTCGCCCGAGGTGGTTCGCTTGTTGGCCATGCTTCGAGATTCAATGGGCATCTCTGATGAAAAAAAGGAGTTACTCATCAAAGCTGTCAATGAATACCGGTGGCTTAGCACATTACGGCGAAATCGATCCGTTGTTTTGGTTAATATTCCATCTACTACCTTACGTGCATATGATGGTCAGATTGAACAGTCGAACATGAAGGTCGTCGTGGGTAAAGCTTCAAGGCCATCTAAAACATTAATTAGCCCCTTGAAAAACCTGATTATTACACCCTATTGGCATGTGCCTCGTAGTATTAGTGTGGAAGAATTAGTTCCGGAGATCCGCAAAAATATACGGTATTTTTATGCCAGTCATTTAGAAATATTTGATTTGAAGGGTCGAAAGGTTGCACCCGAGAAGGTGCCTTGGTCGCGCTTAAATGCTAATTATTTCCCTTATGAGATGCGTCAGCGTTCGGGGAAATGGAATACCTTAGGTATCATGAAGTTTCAATTTGACAATCCTTTTCGGATGTACCTGCATGACACGTCTGAGAAAAAATTATTTAAAAAGGAGAAGCGTTTTTACAGCCACAGTTGCATTCGTGTGGAGCGGCCAATTGATCTGGGACGTTTTTTACTAAAGCCTCATTCTAAGGC
>JAIXRT010000136.1 GCA_027485075.1 Cytophagaceae bacterium | reverse complement strand
GGATTTACGGATGCCGAACTTGAAAATGCTTTTACTACCGTGGCGGGAACTTCTGCAGCTCCTTTCTTTAAAGATTCTATTTATGGTGTAAAAACCCCTGATTATGCTGGATTATTTGGCCAATTTGGCTATTCGTGGACGGATACTAATATGGGTAAATCAATTCCGTTTGCAGGATTTAATGCCATGGCTGGTCGGGTTACTTCGATATTTAAAGCAGGTCCAGCTTTCAACGCAGGTTTAAATGTGGGCGATGAAATCATCCAAGTTAATCAAGTTGATTTTGCTGGGGTGGATAAGTTGCTTGCCGACAAAAAAGTAGGTGATGTATTGAAATTTCGGGTGAAACGCGATGGCATGGAACGTACGTTTGATGTAGTGGTAAGTCAAACGCCACTTAAATCTTTTGCTATTCAGTCGATCGAAAAACCTAGTGAGGCGCAATTGAAGTTACGCCATAAGTGGTTGGGAGGAAATTAATTGATATGTTTTGCCGTTTCGGCATACATTGACTGGAAAGTCTCGATGACAAATTTTTGAAAGGAGGAGCTGGATGCCAGCTCCTCTATTTCTTTTTGGGAGGTAAAGTCCATGACCGAGTATTTATAACTCTGTTCCATGTGCGGGGTTTCAAATTTCAAAATATATTTCGAATTCCATTCGAAAAGTGAAATGCGCATGGAGTCATTAGGTATTTCCTTGATAAAATGCATTAGTCGTGAATGATTTTAACACTTTGAATCACATCGCCTTCGCGGATTTGATCGATTACATCTAAACCTTCAACCACTTTACCGAAACACGTATGCTTGCGATCTAGGTGCGCTGTATTGTTACGTGAGTGGCAAATGAAAAATTGCGAACCACCTGTATTTGGTCCACGATGTGCCATTGAAAGTACTCCACGATCATGGAATTGATTATTTCCCGTTAATTCACATGGAATTGAATAACCAGGACCACCCGCTCCTGTTCCAGTTGGGTCACCCCCTTGTACCACGAAATCAGCAATTACGCGGTGAAAAATTACACCGTCATAAAAGCCCTTCTCCGAAAGATCAATGAAATTTTTCACGTGAATCGGAGCATCTTCTGTATAAAATTCGATTTTCATTAACCCTTTATCGGTCAACATTTCTGCGTATGCCATCTTATTTAATTAAATTTGAGGCACAAAGATAAAAATTATATCCATTATGAGGTACCTCGTTTTATGCATGTTTGCGATTTTAACTGTGTCTTGTCAATCAGATACCTCTAAAAAAGAAGCATCTGATTTTTTTCTGCGCGGTAATGCCAAATTTAAAGAGAAGGAATATTTCGAATCCATTAAATGGTATAATGAGTCCATTGAGAAACAAGAAGTGTTTCCTGATGCATATTATAATCGGGGTTTAGTCTACCAGCAGCTAGAAAAAAATGAGGAGGCCTTAGCTGATTTCACTAAAGCGTACGCCCAAGATTCCAAATTTGCTCCTGCCCTGTTCAAACTGGCCGAAACGCTACAAACCCTTGAGAAATACGATTTAGCCTTAACTGAATCAGCCAAACTAGTGAAGAATTTCCCTGATTCTGCGGCAAATTGGACACTCCATGGCAATATTCAAATGCAAAAGGAAATGTGGAATGAGTCGATGGTTTCCTATGATCGTGCCCTCGCTATAGATTCGCTTTCGGTGGAAACGATGATCAATCAAGGAGTGGTTTTTCAGGAGTTAAATCAATTAGATTTGGCGGAAAAGATGTTCAAACGCGCGTTGCGTCAAGGGAAATACCAAGACCTGATTTATAATAATTTAGGTTACGTGGAGATTCAGCGGATGCATTGGGAATTGGCCAAGCAATATGTTCAAAAAGCGTTAGCTGTTGATCCTAAAAACCCATTATATGTTAAAAATTGGGAGCGAATTCAGAAAAAATCACTGCTTGAATAAGTTCATATAAGCTTGTAACTCCTGAGAATTTACAGATGAATCTGTGAAAATTTCTAAGATTTTAGCTCGATCACTTGGCGCTAAAAAGTGCTGTATGTGTAGGTTTAATTCATTCCAATCATTCGCTTCGAAATAGTCAATTCCGGCATCTAAAGCTGTGTTTTTCGCACGAAATGTTTGTTTAGTCACCATGAATTCATTCAATTCAGGTAGGTCCTTGGCACCATCTAATATGCCAAAAATACCTCCTCCAGAATTATTGAAGATGATCATTCGCACATTAGCACCTACATACGAATTCCAAAGCGCATTGCGGTCATATTGAAATGCCACATCGCCTATCAAAGAAAAGACCAATTTATTGGTTTGTTGGCTCGCACCTATGGCTGTACTCAAACATCCATCGATTCCACTGGTCCCTCTGTTTGAAAACACTTCGGATTTTGTAAACGTATTTGCCGTCCAATTGATGTAGCGAATGGCCAATGAATTTGCGACATGAACCTCCGAATTTGGTGAGTCAATGGCGCCAATCAATCGGTTATAAATTGCTAATTCGGACCAGCTCTCTTTTTTGAAATATGCCTCCTGTATGGCCTCTACCCTATTTTTTGCACTATTTATAGCCGATACCCCCCTTAGGGTTTGTTGGCACAAGGACTCCAATACCGAGATCGTTTCTGCTTGAACCACCCGTGTGAGACATTGGAATGGATCTGGTTTTCCGATGGGATTAGGGTGCACCAACCACGAGGCTGTTGGCTTATAGGTTCTCAGAAATTGTTTAATCCGTTTGCTAACAAATGATTTACCAAAATGAATATGAAACTCCGGTTGGAATGAAGGTAAATTCGCCTCATTCGCCCAAATTAAATCATGATGCAGCTGACATTCTACCGGCAGATTAGCCGTTGCATCCCCGATAACGGGTATTCCTTTTTGTGCTAATTGGGCAAATAAATCATTCTCAGCCTGATTGAATTGTCGTTGGCCAACTGTAATAAGTAGTGAAGCACCTGGTTTAACGTTAAAATCGGTATCGAATTCAGGCGTTTTATGGGTTTCAACTGCCTGAGATTCCCGAATTTGAGGTAAAGCTTCTCCGCTGGTTGGATAAAACGGCTCAGCGATGGGTACATTCATGTGAACGGGCCCTTGTGGAAATGCCATGGATTTTTCCACGAGTTGATTTGGTTGAAAGGGCTTGAAGCTTTCGGCATGTTTGACATGCTTTCCAAATAGATTTTCTTGATAGATCGTTTGTCCATCCCATTGGCCAATCCATTCGGCTGGGCGGTCTGCGGTCAATACAATGAGCGGAATTTCTTGGAAGAATGCCTCAACGACAGCGGGAGCAAAATTTAATCCGGCTGAACCTGAGGTGCAGCATATAATGACTGGTCTTTTTGTTTTTAATGCCCGACCGAGACCAAAGAAACCAGCAGAACGTTCATCAGCAATAGAATAGCATTTAAATCCACCGTGGCGAACTAAGGCGAGCATGATAGGTGCATTCCGTGAGCCTGGGCATATAACTGCCTCATTTACACCTTGTTGGTGTAAGTTTTCAATCAAATCCACAAGTCCTTCAGGGTATGCCATCGCAAAAAAAAGCCTCATAAGAGGCTTTTAAAATTTATCCAAGATAAGTTTTAAGGGCTTTGCTACGTGACGTATGACGGAGGCGGCGAATGGCTTTCTCTTTAATTTGTCTTACGCGTTCGCGTGTTAGGTTGAATTTTTCACCGATTTCCTCTAGGGTCATCGCGTGCTCACCATTTAAGCCAAAATATAAAGTAACGACATCAGCTTCACGTTGGGTTAACGTAGACAATGCGCGTTGAACTTCACGGCGTAAAGAATCGTTGATCAAACCAGAATCTGGCTTATCCTCCGAATCATTTTCCAAAACGTCTAAAAGTGAATTTTCTTCCCCTTGAACAAAAGGTGCATCCATGGATACATGTCGACCAGAAATTTTAAGCGTGTCCACAACCTCTCCCGTAGAAATTTCCAATACTTCGGCTAATTCTTCTGGAGATGGCTCACGTTCAAATTTTTGCTCAAGTTCTGAAAACGTTTTCGAGATTTTATTTAGGGAACCTACGCGGTTTAATGGCAAACGAACGATACGAGATTGTTCTGCCAAAGCTTGTAAGATGGATTGACGAATCCACCATACGGCGTAAGAGATAAATTTAAATCCACGAGTTTCATCAAAACGTTGAGCTGCTTTGATCAAACCTAAATTTCCTTCATTAATTAAGTCACCAAGGCTTAAACCTTGATTTTGATATTGTTTAGCTACCGATACCACGAAACGTAAATTGGCTTTCGTCAAACGTTCTAATGATAATTGGTCTCCCTCACGGATCTTTTGTGCGAGTATTACCTCTTCATCCGGTGTCAATAAATCCACCTTACCGATTTCCTGCAGGTATTTGTCAAGTGATTGACTTTCCCTGTTGGTAATTTGTTTGCTAATTTTTAGCTGTCTCATAGGATCTTACAACAGATTGAATGGGCAAAAGGTTTCGAATCTTTTGCCCATGAATAATTTATTCAGCTTTTGCTTCTGGCTTTGGTAAAAGAGCTTTGGCAGAAAGACGGTATTTACCGGTTTTCTTATCTACTTCTACTAATTTAACCTGAACTTTATCGCCTTCTTTGAAGACACCGTCCATTGTTTCGATGCGATCCCATGAAATTTCAGAGATATGCAATAAACCATCTTTTCCAGGTAAGAATTCAACGAAAGCACCAAATGCTTGGATGTTTTTAACCTTACCTTCGTAGATCTCGCCTACTTCAGGAAGTGTAACAATTCCTTTCACCATGCGAACTGCGTGAGCCATCGCCTCTCCATTGGAAGAGAAAATGCTTACATAGCCACCATCTTCTTTTTCTTCGATGGTTACTGTTGCACCTGATTGTTTTTGGATATCTTGAACGACTTTACCACCTGGCCCAATTACTGAACCGATTTGATCTTTTTGGATCTTGATAACAGTAGCACGTGGAGTTTGCGGCTTGAATTCTTCACGAACAGCCGGCATTGCCTTTTTCATTTCATTCAAGATATGCAAACGACCTTCTTTTGCTTGCGATAACGCTTCAGCTAGAACTTCGTATGACAAACCTTGAACTTTAATGTCCATTTGGCAAGCAGTAATACCATTTTCCGTACCAGTTACTTTGAAGTCCATATCACCTAAGTGATCTTCATCTCCTAAAATATCAGAAAGAACAGCATACTTACCTGTTTTTGCATCGGAGATTAAACCCATAGCGATACCTGAAACAGGCGCTTTGATTTTTACACCCGCATCCATCAAGGCTAATGTACCCGCGCAAACGGTAGCCATAGATGAAGAACCATTAGATTCTAAGATGTCAGAAACGACACGTAACGTATAAGGGAAATCTTCCATTTTAGGAAGAACCTTACGAATCGCACGCATGGCCAAGTTACCATGACCTACTTCACGACGTCCTACACCACGGTTTGGCTTAACTTCTCCTGTTGAGAAACCTGGGAAGTTATAGTGTAACATGAATTTATTGTATCCCTGTGTCATCGGTTGATCGATGATTTGCTCATCCATCTTCGTTCCCAACGTAACAGTTGTCAAAGATTGTGTTTCTCCACGTGTAAACACGGAAGAACCGTGTGGTGTTGGTAAATAATCTACCTCACACGTAATTTGACGGATCTCGTTTAGTTTACGACCATCTAAACGGTAGCGCTCTTGCAATACTAATTGGCGAGCAGCTTCTTTCTCGATATCGTGTAAATATGTTTTTGCTAAAGAAAGATTAACCAAATGATCTTCTGGCAAGCTGGCGATATATTCGTCAACGATTGCTTTGAAGCCAGCTTTACGCTCGTCTTTCTTAGGATTAGCTAATTTAGCTACGGCTAAATATTTCTCGTAGTAGTTTTTCCACAATTCAGCACGCAACTCTTCGTTGTGTGATTCGTGTGAATACGTACGTTTTTCTGTTTTTCCGCAAGCGACAGTTAACTCGTTTAATGCGTTACATTGAATTTTGATTGCATCATGCGCTACTTTCAAAGCCTCTAACATTTCTGTTTCAGAAACCTCGTCGCCTTCGCCTTCTACCATCAAAATATCGTTTGCATTTGCAGCAACGATTAATTCAAGGCTAGCACCTACTAATTCGCTAACACTTGGGTTAACTTTATATTCCCCATTAATTTTCGCTACACGTACCTCAGAAATAGGTCCGTTGAACGGGATATCAGATACTGCCAAAGCAGCAGCAGCAGCTAAACCTACGAAAGCATCTGGTAAAACTTCAGCATCAGCTGAAATCAGATTGATCAAAACTTGAACATCCGCATGGTAATCATCTGGGAATGTAGGACGCAATGCGCGGTCTACAAGACGTGAGATAAGAATTTCATAATCGGATAAACGGGCCTCTCTTTTTAAGAAAGATCCAGGAATACGTCCGTTAGACGCAAATTTCTCTTGATAGTCAACAGATAATGGAAGGAAATCAACTCCTTCTTTGGCCTCTTTGTTTGCTACCACAGTGGCTAGCAACATCATATTTCCTGACTTGATGACAACAGCTCCATCCGCTTGCTTGGCTAATTTGCCAGTTTCAATTTGGACTTCCTTGCCATCTGGCATCGAAATATGCTTTGTAATGATGTTAAATGACATACGTTTCGGATAAAATTTTCACGCAACCTCGCGTGAAGAAGTGTAATGTTTGATGAGTTCAAACGGGGTAAATTAAATAAAACAGGGCTCCATGGACATGGAACCCTGTAGAATTTATTACTTACGAATTCCTAACTCAGCGATAATCGCACGGTAACGTGAAATATCTGTACGAGTTAAGTAATCCAGTAAACGACGACGCTTACCTACTAATTTTAAAAGTCCTAAGCGTGTGCTGTGGTCTTTTTTGTTTTTCTTTAAGTGCTCAGTCAAGTGATTGATTCTGAATGTGAATAACGCAATTTGCGACTCAGCAGAACCAGTATCGATCTTAGACTTTGCTTTCCCTTTTGATTCGAAAATCTCTTGTTTTACTTCGGGTGACAAATACATCTTTTACCAGTTTATAGTGTTTGAAAAATTAATCCACAAAAGTACGCTGATTTAATTAGAAATACAAATCAATTCGCACGTTGCCATTTTTGCTTGAATCGACCCCAAAGGACCAAATAATTATCTGCCTCGAAAAGGCGCGAATCATTAACGGCAATCCGAAGAAAATACAATCCAATCAAGCAAAGAATGGTATTTGAAATCCAGGCGCCTATCTCTAGGATTAATTTTCCTTCCTTAGCCATCTTATCTCCTTGTTGGCTCATAATATACATCAAGATAAAAAATGACACGGCCACCACGACTGGTATACCAAATCCGCCTCGTTTAATGATGGCTCCTAGCGGTGCGCCAATTAAGAACATGACTAGTATGGCCAATGAAGTAGTGAATTTTCTGTGCCATTCTAAGCGTGTTTTGATGAGTTTTTCTTCGCGAGATTCTAAATTCACTCGATTCGTCTCCGCAAATATTCCCATGTTGGTAATTTGCTGATCCACAATATCATAGAGGTCTCTATTTCGTTTCTTGGCACCAGAATCAATGCGTGCGGCTACCCAGTTTGATGATTTTAATAACTTATAAGAGTGCGCAACGGGATGAAAGTAGTACATGAAATTTGGCCCAGCTGCTTTCGGAAATCCATTTTTGATATTGCGAATCAAGCTGCGTAGCGAGTCCTCATCTTGGTCTAGCTCTACATTACTACGCATGATCTCATGATGTGCAAATTGATTGTCTTCCGTTTTATGCATATCAAATGCCTCAAGTGACATGACAATTTTACTCTTTTTAAAATGATGTAAGGCCAAATCTGTGGCATCTAAATTGCTTCCACGGTCTGCATCTTCGACATAATCTTTGCCATTAAACAGCTCAAAAATGAGGTATTTCTTGTTCAGAATGGT
>JAIXRT010000111.1 GCA_027485075.1 Cytophagaceae bacterium | reverse complement strand
TTTAAGTCGAGGAAAACAACCCATTTTATGTGGTGGAACAGGTTTGTATATAGAAGCTTTATTATCCAATTATTCCTTTTCACACATACCACATTTTTTAGATAAGCCAATTGCGCTTGATGTATCTTACCGTGTTTTTGGTTTGAATCCCGACTTAGGTATACGGCGCGCGCGTATTTCTGCCCGTTTGCAAGCTCGATTAGCCAGTGGATTAATTGAAGAAGTGGAAGGATTGTTAGCTCAAGGCGCAGCGGAAGCGGATTTTATACGGTTGGGTTTGGAGTATAAATGGATTATCCAATATTTGCGAGGAGAAATATCGCGGGAACGTTTTGAGGAAGGATTAGAGGTTGCCATTCACCAATTTGCAAAGCGGCAGATGACGTATTTTCGCAAGATGGAAAAGGCGGGTATTTCAATTTCGTGGATTCCAGATACGCTTGATTTTCAGGGGAAAACTGATTTTGTCTTAAAAAATATCTAAAATTATCAGGTTACATATTGCAAAATGTACAAAAAGACCTTACTTTTGCATTCTCATTACGAGACAGAGAGTTGGCAGAGTGGTCGATTGCGGCAGTCTTGAAAACTGTTGACTGTTACAGGTCCGGGGGTTCGAATCCCTCACTCTCTACCAAAAGCGAAGCGCAAGTTTCGCTTTTTTTGTTTCTACCAATTTTGGCTAAATTTCGAGTATGAAATTATATTTGGTCCCTACGCCTATCGGCAATTTGGAAGATATTACCTTACGAGCGATTCGTGTATTAAGTGAAGTGGATGCGATTTTGGCGGAAGATACACGGACATCGGGGACTTTGTTAAAGCACTTAAATATCTCCAAACCTCTTTATGCGCATCATGCGCACAATGAGCATGCGGGTGTTGCAGGTATTGTCAAATTAATCAAAGAGGGTAAATCCTTAGCATTAATCTCAGATGCGGGCACTCCAGGGATATCAGATCCAGGATTTTTATTGGTGAAAGCCTGCGTAGAACAAGGTATCGAAGTAGAAACATTACCGGGACCCACAGCTGTAATTCCAGCCCTAGTTAATTCAGGATTTCCAATAGACCGTTTTGTTTTCGAAGGGTTTTTGCCGCACAAAAAAGGCCGTCAAACCCGTTGGAAGGCCATCGCAGAAGAGGAGCGGACAACAGTCTTGTACGAATCTCCACATCGTTTAGTTAAGGCCCTGGAACAGATGGTTGAATTTGTAGGTGCTGATAGGTCAGTAATGGTGGCGCGCGAGTTGAGTAAAATGCATGAACAAATGGTTCGTGGTACGACAAGTGAAGTTTTGGCGTATTTCAATGCGCATCCAGATAAAGTTCGAGGTGAAATTGTGATTGTAATTGCTGGTAAATAGATGAAAAAACTTTTATTTCTTTTATTGATTTCTATCGCTGCCAAGGCTCAGTTGAGTTCAAAAGCGGAGGTTATTTTAGTTACAGTCGCACCTGGAAAGGAGTTGCATTCGGCATTTGGTCATACGATTTTATGGATTAATGACCCGACTAACGGCATTGATCGCGCCTATAGCTATGGGACATTTGATTTCAATACGGAGAATTTTTATTTGAAATTTTTAATGGGTACGCTACCGTATACCATTTCTGTTCATTCGATGCAGGATGAATTTAATTTCAATATGCAGTATGAAAAGCGGGGGATGATTGCCCAAAAGCTTGAACTCGATTCGCTTCAAAAAAATGCCATCTTACAGGATTTGGAAACGAATCTATTGCCCGAGAATAAGGAATATGCGTATAAATTCTTTTATGATAATTGTTCTACTCGGATACGTGACATGATTGAAAAAAATGCGCCAGGAAAGTATCAATGGTCACAAAATCCTACTCTTGAAGGTAAATCATATCGTGATTGGATGAATAAATACTTAGCTCCAAATTCGTGGGTAACCTTGGGAATGAATTTGGCCTTAGGAATTCCTTCCAACGTAATAGCAACAGCTTCTCAATCTTGTTATTTGCCGGACAATTTATCTTCAGCTACCAATTTAGCCAAAGGTCTTGCCGCGAATCCTGTCAGTATGTTTGATGCACAAGATGAGGAAGATGCAGGTTTTGATTTTACTGGGCCTTATGTAATATTGGGTTTGTTAACTTTGGTTATAGGTCTGTTATCATACAAGAAAGCTTTTCCATTTGCCGCAGACGTAACTTTGTTTAGTATCATCGGTTTATTGGCATGGTTCGTTTTCTTCTTAGGCACAGCGACCAATCATGAGGTGATGGCTTGGAATCCAGCGTCCTTGATGCTATTTCCAATAAATTTTCCACTCGTAATTTGGTTTGCACGCAATCCGGTTAAATGGGAGAAGTATTTACGAGTGGTAGTGGTTTTATGTATTGTCGGGACGGTATGGTGTGGTATTCAGTTTTGGCCTATGATATTAGTTGGCCTACCTATTTTTATCCGATTATTTAGCTTATCCTTCATCAAAAAGTAAATGCGTTACCTATTACTCCTCATCTCTTTTTGTGGGTTCTCTCAGGAGGTTTTTAAGCCTTTAAATCCGCAGAAAGAATTTTATCCTTTAAAAATCGAAAGCAGTTTGAAAGCGGATGGGCATTTGGATGAATCTGAATGGATAAACGCGCCAACTGTTCAACTGGATTTTCAAGTGGAGCCTTTTCAAGGGCAAAAAGCTTCGTTTAATTCCACAGTGAAGATGTTATATAATCACCAATTCCTATATGTGGCTGCCATTCTAAAGGATACCGTTGGCAAGAATGCCTTTCGCGCACCTAATTTAAAACGTGATTATACGTTTGTTGAGAACGACTTATTCGGTATTGCGATTGATGGGTTTAATGATAAACGAAATGCGCTAGTTTTGCAATCGAATGCCTATGGCGCCCAAAGAGATTTATTGGCTTTCGATGATCGACAATTTGATATCGATTGGGATGGACTTTACCGAGTTCGAACCCATCGATCAGATTCATCATGGGTGGCAGAATTTGCGATTCCTTGGCAGACACTGCGTTACCCCAAAACAGATGGAAATAAGACACAAGACTGGGGGATTAACTTTTTCCGGATTAGAAGATCTAGTAATGAATTA
>JAIXRT010000219.1 GCA_027485075.1 Cytophagaceae bacterium | reverse complement strand
TATTAGAGCAGTTGGTGATCACCGTAGGTAAGCCATAGGTCTCATGGTAAGCGCTTACAAAGTGATCTGAACTTGCTTTTGAAGCAGAATAGGGGGAGCGAGGATCGTATGGAGTTGTTTCTAGAAAAAACTCTTTTGGATCGTGTAATTCACCGTACACTTCATCGGTAGAGATGTGGTAGAATTTCTTTCCTTCGTAGTTGCCAGCCCACTGTTTTTTAGCGGCTTGTAATAAATTAACGGTACCGATAACGTTTGTGCGTACAAAAGCCAATGGATCTGAAATCGAACGATCCACATGGGATTCCGCAGCTAGGTGCAATACGCCGTCGAATTGATGTTCAGCGAAAAGCGCATCCATGTGAGCTGCATCCGTAATATCGGCTTTAATGAAGTGGTAATTTGGGCGATCAGCAATGTCCTCATTATTGGCCAAATTCCCTGCATAGGTTAATGCATCCAAATTATAGATTTGATAATCCGGGTATTTTTCAACGAAAAGACGGACAACGTGGGAACCAATAAATCCGGCGCCGCCGGTGATAACTATTTTTTTCATGATGATTATAAAAGGGCTTCTTGCCAAGCCCAGGCATCTTTTAAGGCTTCTTCTAAGCTGATTTCAGCTTTCCATCCGAGGATGTTATTTGACTTTTCAGTGGCTGCATAAACAGCTGTAATATCTCCGGCTCTGCGATCCCGAACTTCATACGCAACTTTCTGTTGGGTAGCTTTTTCAAAAGCCTGAATTACTTGTAAAACGGAACTTCCTTCGCCTGTCCCGATATTAAAGAAATCGTAATAGGCAGTATTGGGTTTACCCAAAATATGCGCTAGCGCCTTCACGTGTGCATGCGCTAAATCCATTACGTGGATATAATCGCGAATGGCGGTACCGTCTGCCGTTGGGTAATCTGTTCCCCAAACTTGCAATGGGCCGCGTAAACCAGCGACGGATTGGGTTAAAAAAGGAACTAAGTTGGCCGGTGGTCCCAGGGGTAGTTCGCCGATTAAGGCACTTTTATGGGCTCCAATCGGGTTGAAATAGCGTAATGAGATGGCTTTGAAGCTAGTGTCTGCCTGTACGGTTTCACGAATGATTTCTTCGCAAATTTGTTTGGTATTTCCATACGGAGATACGGCAGGTTGTACGGGTGAATTTTCCGTAACTGGTAATTGATCCGGTTGGCCATACACCGTACATGAAGATGAAAATACGAGGTTATTAACCCCATATTGCTTCATTTTTTCAAGCAGAAGTACGGTAGAAGCTACGTTATTCCGATAATATTTAAGTGGATTGGCAACGGATTCACCTACGGCTTTGGAGGCTGCGAAGTGAATGATTCCGTCAATTTGGTAGGTGGTAAATAGCTGATCGTAGGTAGCAGGATCATTCACATCTGCTTGTACATAACTTACTGGTTTCCCACAAATGGTTTCCAAATTAGCGATGACCTTTTCGGAGGAATTGGAAAAATTGTCTACAATGATGGGATTGTACCCATGCTCTTGTAAAACTACATAGGTGTGTGAACCTATAAAACCAGCTCCTCCCGTAATCAGAATATTCATCATGTGTGCTTGTGCTTATGCTTTTAGCAACCACAAATTTAGTCTCATTTTTCGCCGAAAAAAAATTTAGGTTCCAAACATTTATGCAATGGACATGAGGTTTGATTTTTGAGGATTTTGATTAATTTTGAGTGCAATAAATACCTTATGGAAGAACCCGCGATTAAAGCAATGATTCAACTTCTGGACGACTCGGATACCGAAGTAGTCCAATTGGTCGAAGCCCAAATGCGTACCTTGGGTTCTGCGATCATTCCGGTTTTAGAAGCGGAGTGGGAGCAATTAAGTTTCAATCCTTATTTACAGACTAAACTTGAGGATTTAATCCACGAATTCCAGCTCGAGTTAATGAAAAATAGGCTGACCCTCTGGAAAGAGGGGGGAGGCATGGATTTGTTGGAAGGCATGTGGATCATTTCCACGTACCGATATCCGGATTTCACGTATGCTGAATTGCAGGTGACCATGGAGCAATTGTATTTCGAGGTATGGCCTCAGATGCGCGATGATTTGCATCCGATTGATCAATTGAAAATTTTAAATAATGTTCTTTTTGATCAATTTAAGTTTGGGGCGAATACTAAAAATTTCCACGCAGCGAACAATTCCTTCCTTAATGTAGTGCTTGATTCCAAAAAAGGTAATCCGATTAGTTTGTGTGTAATCTACATGTGGATAGCACAGAAGCTAGGAATGCCTGTTTATGGGGTTAATTTGCCCAATTTATTTGTGTTGACCTACAAAAAAGATGAGCTTCAATTTTACATTAACGTGTTTAATAAAGGGTTGATTTTCAATAAAACGGATATCGATAATTACATCGCTCAGTTGAATTTAGAGCCGAATGAAATCTATTACCAGCCGTGTTCAAATTTGGAAATTGTTCGCCGCGTCCTAAGAAATCTTATCATGGCCTATGAAAAAGCAGGTGATGATTCGTACAAAGATGAATTGACGAACCTAATTGGATCGTTGGATTAGTCCAACAGCGCGAGGCTGATCACAAAATCTTCAAATTCTTCGTACACATAGGTGGCTATTTTCACGCCAGCTTTAATTTGTGCACTTCCCAGGTTGTTTTCTGTGTGTTTTTCGAGTGCGATGGCCTCCCGAAAGGATAAACCGGGGATATTGGCTGCTTTGTAAATGGATTCTTTAATGGACCAGGCGAGTGTTAATGCCACGTGGTTTTCGGAACGGTCTGCTAATTCGTGTGTATTTAAGAATCTAGGGGCTATTTTTTCAATTTTTCGACCTTTTTTTTCGATGTCGATGCCAATTTCCTTTTGATTACTACAAGCAGCTGCCACGTAGGGATACGAATGGGTTAGGGATATTTTCCAGTCGGAATTTGCTAAATAAGGACGGTCGCGTTCGTCTTGCTGGAGCGCGACGTCCAACAAACCAAGCCGTGTACATAAATCATTTAGGCAGTAGCGTGCGGCCAAAGATTCGATGCGCTTGATTGGATTTTGGGAATTATTAGTGGGCCAATGTGCTGGTATTTGTTCGAAGAATTCCAGCGGCTCATCAATTTTCCACACACAGACATGTGTTTCGGGAATTAGTGAGTTGAGGGTGGAGGAAAATTCCGGCATACCGATATATTTGGCTGTAAAATTATCATTTTTGCAGTTCAATTAGCTTAGTATTTTGAAAATAGAACGAATTGATACATTTGCGGGTCACCGTGGTGCCGTTTACGCGCTGGAAAAAGCCGTAGACCAAGCCTTGTTTTATTCGGCGGGAGCGGATGGTTGGGTTGTGCAATGGAATTTAGAAAAACCAGATCTAGGCAAAGTAATCGCTCAAATTCAGGGTTCCGCATATGCCATGCGTCTAGATCATGTGTCGGGAATTCTTTGGGTAGCGCAAAATAATGAAGGAATTCATGGCATTGATTTAGTTTCATTGGAACGCGTGTTTTCGATTCCTATGTTAAATCAATCCATTTTTGATATACAATTTTGGGGAGATCAGGTTTGGGTGGCGAGTTCACATGGGATGATTACGGTGATTGATCGCTTGTCGCATTTGGTTACTAAGCACATAAAAGTAGGAGAGGCGCATGTGCGTTGTTTGCATGTGGTAGGCCAACACATGTTTGCGGGCTATAGCGATGGATTTATTCGTGTATTTAATGCTCAATTTGAGTTAAATTATGCCCAATTAGCGCATGAAAAGCGGGTGTTTTCAATTGTTTCAGTAGGGGATCGTATCATATCGGTCGGGGGTGATGCGCACATTCGATCATGGCATTGGCATTCGGAAGTACTGATTGCTGCATTACCTGGTATACCTGCGCACATTCAAGCAATTAACTCAATTGTGTTAAGTCCTTGTGGTCGATATTTGGCCACTGGGAGTATGGATAAAACGATTAAAATTTGGGATGTTGACACATTGACCTTGTGTAAAGTGATTGATTTTGCCCGATATGGGGGACATAAACATTCCATTAATGCGCTAATTTGGTCCGCGTATGCAGACTACTTGGTTTCAGGTTCTGATGATAAACAGATTTCTGTTTGGAAAATCGATTAAAGGTTTTTTATTTTACTACTTAAGATTAATCCTATGAGCATATCAGCAGTTTCTTTTTCCAAAGGTTTTCGTGGATACGATGTGGCAGAGGTACAAGCCTATGTGAACTCGGTAGATCAATTTGCTGCAGAGTCTGCGCGTAATGAGCAGGTGATGCAGGAAAAAATCCAGCAATTAGAACAAGAGGTTAATCGCTTACGTGAGGTAGAATCTTCCTTATTTCGAGCGATGAAATTAGCTGAGGAAGCACAAGTGCATTGGCAACAGAAAGTTGAAAAAGAAGCCGAAGGGATGCTTGCTGATGCGAAGAAAAAGGCAAATGCATTACTTGCAGAATCTGAACAATCCGTAAAAAAGGCAGCACTATTAGTTGAAAATGAACGCAAACAATTGCTGGCTCAAGCTGAGCAGGAGTTGAAGGAGAAGCAGCGTGAGATGGCGCGTTTAGAGGCGGTCCAACAAGCTTTTGCGGAACAGATGTTGGAGCTTTCTCAGCAAACTATCGATCAATTAGCTACTTGGAAGAAGGATGTTGCACCAATTGCTCCGGTTAAATCTGTGCAGGTCAAAGCTAAAGCGCCGTCTAAGGCTGTTAAACCTGTAGCTAAGCCGAAGCCGGTCGCAAAGAAAAAGGCAAAGCCCGTTTCGAAGCCTGCCAAATCAAATCATTTGGATGTAAGTACGATAGAAGATGATGGCTTGCCTACTTTGAATAAAGTGTTGGAAGCCTATGCGAAATCTAGTGGTCCGCGCGGAAAAGTGGGTGATTTAAATTAGATATGATGCGGATATATCAGGTGCGTTTAGAGGAGGTGCGGTTATTTGGGTATCATGGATTATTTCCAGAAGAGCGCAAATTGGGCAATTGGTTTGTGTTGAATCTGGCTATATCGAAGCAAATTACCCAAGCTTTTGAGGATGATATTAATCGGACGATGGATTATGGCCAATTGTACACCGTGTGTGTTGAGGTAATGGCTGAGCCGGTTGATTTGTTAGAAACACTTTGTGAGCGGATGGCTAAGCGCTGTAAAGAACTGCATCCTGATTATGAGGAATTGGAAATTCGAATAGGGAAGGAGCATCCGCCGATGGGTATGATGGGGGGACGTTCTTGCGTAGTGTGGAAGGAGAATTCGACGATGAATATTTAAAAAAAAGAGTGTAAATTCGAATCAAAATTATCCTAGTTATGCGTCATCAGGTTACGATCAAAGACATTGCCAAGCAGTTGAATGTATCGGTAGCGACTGTTTCGCGTGCTTTACGTGATTTACCGGATATTCATCCAGATACGAAAAAATCTGTTCTAGATTTGGCGGCTGAACTTGATTACCAGCCGAATGTATTGGCAACGAGTTTAGTGAAAAGTAAGACGAAGACCTTGGGACTCATAGTTCCTGATTTGGGTTATTACTTTTTTTCAACGGTGGTTAAGTCCATCGAAGAGGCGGCCATTGCGGCGGGATATTCCTTATTAATTACGCAAACTCAAGAGTCGTATGAGCGCGAATTGATCAATATTCAGAATTTATCTCGTTCGCAGGTAGAGGGAATAATTATTTCGCTTTCGCGCGAGACGGTAAATCTGGACCATTTGAATCGGTTACAGCGTCGTGGGATTCCATTGGTGTTTTTTGATCGGGATAGTGATGAGATTCATGCATCCAAAGTGATGGTGGACAATGAGCAATCAGCCTATGAAGCCGTCAAACATTTGTTGGAAAACGGATGTAAGCGCATCGCTTTTTTAGCGGGGCCTAAAAGCGTATCGGTTAGTAATCAGCGTCGGTTAGGTTATTTGCGTGCTTTATCCGAGGCGGGTATTGAGGCGGATCCTAGTTTGATTTTTCATTCTGATTATTTCCAGGATACGGCCAAATCGCAAACACATATTTTGATGCGCATGGAGAATGCTCCTGATGGAATTTTGGTGGTTTCTGATCGGTTAGCTTTGGGTGTATTGATGGCGTTGAGAGAACTTAAAATCCGGGTTCCTGAGGATGTTAAAATTGTAAGTTTTAATAATGAGCCGATTTGTTCTGTGGTGTCTCCGACGATTTCGTCCGTGGAACAACCTTTAGTCGAAATAGGGCAGTTGGCCTTCAAATTATTAATCGATCAAATAGAAGGAAAAAATGCGGGAGATGCTCCTGTAATTGAGGTGTTAAAGACCCAATTAATTGTGCGTGAATCGTCTGTTCGCGTCAAATAGTGGCTTAATTCGAGGTTCTTTTTATTCATTTTTTTTACTGAATTTTTTCTTGGAAAAATAGGCAGAATTTGAGATATTTGTACCTATTGAAAATCTCTGTTTTTTCCTTTCAAAAGGAATGATTGAACATGGGTTGTTCAACGAATCAAATCATTATTTATGTCATTACAAACGAATATTATCCCAATCAACATCGAAGATGAAATGAGAGGGGCGTACATTGATTATTCAATGTCGGTCATAGTTTCTCGTGCTTTACCAGATGTGCGCGACGGTTTGAAGCCGGTGCATCGTCGGGTTTTGTACGGTATGGAGGAGTTGGGTGTTAGTTATAATAAATCATATAAGAAATCGGCACGTATTGTCGGTGAGGTACTAGGTAAGTATCACCCGCACGGTGATTCATCTGTGTATGATACGATGGTGCGTATGGCCCAAGATTGGTCATTGCGTTATCCTTTGGTTGACGGTCAAGGTAACTTTGGTTCTGTCGATGGAGATTCTCCTGCAGCGATGCGTTATACGGAGGCTCGTTTGAAGCGTATAGCGGATGAGATGTTGGGTGATTTGAATAAAGAAACGGTTGATTTTCAGCCCAACTTTGATGATTCCTTGGAGGAGCCTTCTGTGCTTCCTGCGAAAATTCCCAATTTATTGTTGAATGGTACTTCAGGTATTGCGGTGGGTATGGCGACGAATATGGCGCCACACAACTTGACTGAGGTGGTTGATGGTATTGGAGCGTATATTGATAATCGTGACATTACGATTGCTGAGTTGATGCAATACATCAAAGCGCCAGATTTTCCGACAGGAGGAACTATTTACGGTGTTCAAGGGATTAAAAATGCATTTGAGACGGGTAGAGGTCGTATCGTAGTTCGTGGAAATGCGACATTTGATACGAATAAGAATGGTAAAGAGCAGATTATTGTGTCGGAGATTCCGTACATGGTTAATAAAGCTTCTTTGATTAAGCAATGTGCGGATTTGGTGAATGATAAGCGTATCGAGGGTATTTCTGAGATTCGTGATGAGTCCGATCGTCAAGGAATGCGTATTGTTTTTGATTTGAAGCGTGATGCGGTGGCGAATGTAGTGTTGAATAACTTGTATAAGCATTCAGCGTTACAATCTTCGTTTAGTGTGAATAATGTGGCGTTGGTGAAGGGTCGTCCGATGATGTTGAATCTGAAGGATTTGATTCATCATTTTGTGGAGCATCGGAATGAGGTGATTATTCGCCGTACGCAGTTTGATTTGCGTGAGGCGCGTAAGCGTGCACACATTTTGGAAGGATTTATCATTGCGTTGGATAATTTGGATGCGGTCATTAAGTTGATTCGTAATTCGAAGGATCCGAATACGGCGCAAGAAGGTTTAATGAGTACGTTTAATTTATCTGAGATTCAATCGAAGGCTATTCTAGAGATGCGTTTACAACGCTTAACTGGCATGGAGCGTGAGAAGATCATGAATGAATATGCGGAAATCATGAAGTTGATTGATGATTTGGAAGATATTTTGGCTAAGCCAGAGCGTCAGTTACAGATCATCAAAGATGAGTTGTTGGAGATGAAGCAGCGTTATGGCGATGAGCGTCGTACGCAAATCAACATGACGGATGAGGAGTTCTCGGTAGAGGATATGATTGCGGATGATGAGATGTTGATTACGGTTTCTGCGCAAGGTTATATTAAACGCACACCGATTACCGAGTATCGTTCACAAACACGTGGTGGCGTAGGTTCACGTGCGGTGATTACGAAAGATGATGATTATACAGAGCATTTGTTCTCAGCGACGATGCACAACTGGTTGTTATTCTTTACGGAACGCGGTAAATGTTTCTGGTTGCGTGTGTATGCGGTGCCTGAAGGATCTAAGAATTCGAAGGGTCGACCAATTCAAAATATGATGAATATTGAGAATGGTGATACGATTCGTGCCGTTATCAATGTGAAATCAATTACAGATCCTGATTACATCGATAATAATTTTATTGTCATGTGTACTGAGGATGGAACGATTAAGAAAACCTCGTTAGAGGCTTATTCCCGTCCACGTCAAAATGGTATCAATGCGATCACAATTCGTGAGGGAGACCGTTTATTAGATGTTGCGTTAACGAATGGAAATAATCAGATTGTTATTGCGACAAACACGGGACGTTCCGTACGTTTTGAAGAGACGCGTGTACGTCCGATGGGTCGTACGGCTGCGGGTGTTAAGGGTATTTGGATAGATGAATCGATTGCTACGGAAAAGGTAGTGGGTATGGTTTGTGTGTCTGATCCGGAGGTGCAGCAGTTGTTGGTGGTTTCTGAAAAAGGATTTGGTAAGCGTTCAGAGGTTGAAGATTATCGTTTGACTAATCGTGGTGGAAAAGGGGTTAAAGCCTTGAATATCACGGAGAAGACGGGTAATTTGGTCGCTATCAAGGAAGTGAATGATAATAATGACTTGATGATTATTACCAAAGCGGGTATTTTGATTCGTACGAGTGTGGCTGAGTTACGTGTGATGGGCCGAAATACGCAAGGGGTTAAGTTGATTCGTTTGAAAAACGAGACAGATGAGATCTCATCGGTAACTAAAATCGAGAAGGAGCCGGAGCCGGAAGAGGTGGAGTTGGTAGAGGGTGTTGAGATAGTAGAAGGTGCGGTGATTGATCAAACTTCAGTGGAGGAAGCAGGGGAGGAGACTCCAAATGTGGAAGGTACTGAAGAGCCAACAGAAGAATAATTTTTTGGCCCGTATGTGCATACGGGCTTTTTTTTAATTTAACTAAACATATGAAAAAAGTAGTTTTAACCCTGATTACTGTGGTGATGGCCGCAGGCTCAACGTTCGCTCAGGTGGACAAGGCTTTGGTCGAAGCACAAAAGAAAAGTATTTTGGATGCTGTTAAGAAGACAGATGAATCAGTAAAAAAATCGCCTACGAAGCCAAGATTATGGTTAGATCGTGCGGTTGCCTACTTTGATTTGGCATCTTTTCCAGATTCTACCGTTTCTACATTGGATTTAGAAGCTTCATTTAAAGCCATTGAATACGTTGCTGAGGCCGTAAAATTGGATACGAAGGAGGGAAAAAAAGGTTCTATTGCTAAGGATGCTGAGAAATTATTGGATGGAAGAGAAAAAGCTTATGGCGCATTGATGAACGTAGGTGTCATTAAATACCAAGGAAAGGATTATTTATCTTCATTCAGGTATATGTCTAAGGCATCTGAAATAGCACCAAAAGATACCATGTCTGCTATGTACACAGGAGTTGTAGCACAATTGTGTCAAAAAGATGCAGAGGCGCGCAAGGCCTATGAGCACTATATGGCGATCGGTGGTAAGGATATGGCTATTATTTATGGATTAGCTCAAATTTACAAGGTAGCTAAGGAAGAGGAGAAGGCTTTAGCCATGTTAGATCAAGGTATTGCAATTTATCCATCAAATAAGGATTTACGTAATGAGAAATTCAATATGTTGATCTCGTTTAATCGTATCGATCAGGCAATTTCTCAATTGAAGGGATCGGTTGAAAAAGATCCTAAGGATGTGATGAATTTGTTCAATTTGGGCTTATTGTATGAAAATAAGATCAATGGCTTGAAGGATGAGGTGAACAAAATTGCGGAAGCTGCCATTAAAGTTGACAATGCGAAACGTAAAGTAGCTTCTCAAAAGGATAAAGCAGAGGTTTACGTGGATGAGTTAAAGCGTGTGAAGGCGAAATTGAAAACAGCTCAACCGAAACAAAAGCCGGTTTATCAAGCGCAGATCAATAAAATTGAGGCGTCGATTAAGGCTGATAATGATGAGTTGAAGTTATTAATGGATGAGCAAGCTGAAGCAGAAAAGGCAATAGGGGATGTGGCAGCGAATAAAGCCAAAATGGACGAATTTCAAGGTAAAATTGCCAAATTGCGCGAAGAATTACCAGGCTTTTATACCCGTGCTCTAGAGGTAGATCCGAATTATTTTGATGCTTTGTATCAATTAGGTGCAATGTCTTACAATGAGGCTGCAGAAATTAAGCGCAAAGTGAATGCAATGGACATGGAAACTTATAAGAAAGAAGGTAAGGCGGTAGAGGAGCAAATTGCGGCTAAATACAAAGAGGCTTTACCATACTTTGAGCGTGCGTTGGTTGTGAAGAAAGATGAAGACTTAAAGGAGATTGTGCGTCAGGTGTACCGTGAATTGAAAATCGAGAAAACGGTTGAATAATTAGACGCTAGACGTCAGACTCTGGACGTTAGTCAGACGAATATTAAAAGGCTGCTCAGAAATGGGCGGCCTTTTTTTTGAAGTAAGAAGTAAGAAGTAGCTACATTTTACATTTGTTGTGAATTGTGGTTAGTAATTAGTAATACTGCTGTAATACTATCTTATTCCATACTACATACTAATACTACTACATATGTATAAAACATAGTATATAATACGACAGACGACAGCAGACGACAAGTACTAGCTGTACTGCTATACTACGTACTATTACTATAGTAGCAACACAGCATGTATAGTACTACCGGATCCAGTAGTGCATGTCATAAAACATAGCAAGTACAT
>JAIXRT010000244.1 GCA_027485075.1 Cytophagaceae bacterium | reverse complement strand
GACAAGGGGAAGGTGATGGAGATCCGTTTGCCAATTTCTTGGTGGGGCGTTATTCAGAAAATTTTGGCAAACAAAATAGAATAGGGGCCATTGTTACCACTAAATCATCTCCATCGGCGGTGCAATCTACAGGCGCTATTGATGCGTTCATTCGATTTAATGATAAGCTTTCATTTACGGGAATGGGTACGCTTACACAGGATAGTAGAACGGGTGATCAAGGCGTAGCCGAGTATAGTCAATTTCTTTATACGGGTAATTTTCTTAGGGCGTATTGGACTCAGACCTTAGTAACAGAAAACTATAATCCATCCATGGGCTTTGTATCTCGACGCGGTATTTTGTCCAATTCCCAAGGATTTGACTTTAATGTTCGGGGGAAATGGTTGCCTTCATTTGTGCGTAGTTGGGGACCAGGGATTTATACAGAGGTGTATCACAGCTTAAAAACGGGTAATATTATTGAACAGCGTGCGCTTTCAGGCCCGCTTTGGTTTGATCTTCAAAATGGGGGAATCATCGGTGGATATGTGGAAGCGACTGCACAAAATTTGGAGGAAACTTTTAGTCCAGTTGGAATTAACATCGATCCGGGAACTTATTCGTATTTCCGAAAGGGTTTTTTATTATCTAGTGATCCAAGTGCCAAATATTCAGGTTCCACTGAATATGGCTGGGGTGGTTTCTTTAATGGAACGTTACAGACACTAGATTCTAAATTTCGTTTAGCCCCCATTCCGCATGTAAACCTGGGTTTATCGTGGAATTGGAGCAAATTTGAGAATATGGGTGCTGCGCGAGAGACGAAAGAGGTCAATTTATTGATTTTGGAAACGCGCATGGCCATCAATCCACGTATGCAGCTGATTGGCTTTTATCAGAAGAATACTACGGATGATTTAAAATCTTTAAACCTACGTTTATCTTGGGAATACCAACCGCTTTCGTTTGTCTATTTAGTATTTAATTCACTGAATTACCAAGGAATGGATAGTACCCAACAGAAGCAACAAAGTTTTTTAGCTAAATTGTCCTATCTAAAGCAGTTTTAATATGCATGTGGAATTAAGAAGTGACACGTTTACCTTGCCAACTCAAGCAATGCGTGAGGCTATGTTTGCCGCGCCGCTGGGGGACGATGTGTTTGGTGAGGACCCTTCCGTTAACGCATTGGAGCAAAAGGTGGCCGAGATGTTTGGTATGGAGGCTGCGTTATTTTGCGTCTCTGGTACCCAGACCAATCAAATCGCGATGTCAGTTCATTTGAGTAAGGGTCAAGAGGTGATTTGTGATGAGTTGTCACATATTTATTTATATGAGGGTGGGGGTGTTATGGCGAATGCAGGCGCTTCCGTTAAGTTGTTGAAAGGTGATTTAGGCCGATTATCGCGTGCTCAAATCGAAGCTGCAATCTCTCCTGATGACATTCATGCATGTGAAAGTCGTTTAGTAAGTCTAGAAAATACGGTCAATAAAGGTGGGGGGAGTGTTTACAGTTCAGAAAGTCTACAGGAAATCTCAGATTTTTGTCGGCAAATTAATATTCCTCTTCATCTCGATGGTGCGCGTATATTCAATGCGATGGCTGTAACAGGTCAAACACCTCAGCAATTTGGGGCATGGTTTGATTCGATTTCGGTTTGTTTATCTAAAGGATTGGGAGCTCCGGTGGGTTCTGTTTTGTTAGGTTCACATGCCTTTATCAAACAAGCGAGGCGGGTTCGTAAACGTTTAGGAGGTGGATGGCGCCAAGCAGGATTTTTAGCTGCGGCTGGAATTTATGCACTTGATCATCATGTAACGCGTTTACAAGAAGATCATGCTCGAGCGAAAGAAATAGCCCATATTTGTGCCGGACTACCTTGGGTAGATTCCATACTTCCAGTTACGACTAATATCGTCATTGTTCAATTGAAAGATGGTGTTCGTTCGGTAGACCAAGTGGCTGAATTAAAATCTAAGGGTATTTTTTGTGCGCCTTTTGGACCGCAGTACATTCGATTTGTCACGCATTTGAATTTTGATGATGCAGCTTTGGCTGCATTTAAGGCGCAAATTATTCAGTAGTTTTTGGCTACTTCGTACTTTCAAAAGAAACTACATGTGATGCAACGAAAAGCGTTCAAAATGTTTCTTTTGCCCGGTTTTGAGGCTGAATATGCCCGTAGGCATGACTTGATTTGGCCCGAGCTCGTAGACCTATTGCAAGCAGTAGGTATTCAAAATTATTCCATATTCTTGGATTCAGATACCTTAACGTTGTTTGCTTATTTGGAAGCTCCTGATTTGGGGGGATTGGACCAACTTCCTACTCGGGAGGTGATGCAGCGCTGGTGGAAATATATGGGTGATATTATGCAAACTAATCCGGATAATTCACCTGTTGCCATCGATATCCCTTCTGTTTTTTACCTTCCTTAGTTTATGAAAAAGATTTGTTTACTTATTTTTTTGACATCGTTTACCGCATTGGCTGCGCCTAACAAAAAACAAGTGCTTGCTAAAATGCATTTGGCGAATCAGTATTTCCAACAAAAATGGCCAGATGTAGGTCAAGTGATTGTCAGTCCGGATAAGACGAGACCGTCCAATATTTGGACTCGATCCGTCTATTATGAAGGTTTGATTGAATTATATAAACTAGACCCGAAGGCGTCTGATATGAAATATATGGTGGATTGGGGTAATTTTCATCAATGGGGCCTTCGTAATGGAGTTAAAACGCGCAATGCAGATGATCAAGCTTGTGGGCAGGTTTATATGGATTTGTTCCTCATGTCAGGTGACTCCGCGCGTATTAAGCCCATTAAAGCCAATATTGACAATATGGTCATGACGGAAAAAGCGGATGATTGGTCCTGGATTGATTGTTTGCAAATGAGTATGCCTGTTTATACTCGTTTAGGCGTGATTTATAATGATCCGCGTTATTTTCAGAAGATGTACGATTTGTATGCGTTTACCAAATACAAACATGGTGGAAAGGGTCTTTACAATCCGGTTGATAAATTGTGGTGGCGAGATAAAGATTTTGTTCCTCCCTACAAAGAGCCGAATGGTGCCAATTGCTATTGGTCACGTGGAAGTGCTTGGGTGTATGCTGCTTTAGTTCGAACACTCGATTTATTACCTGAAAATGATCCACATCGCGCGGAATACCTTGCCGATTTTATAGCACTTTCCGAAGCGCTACCTCCTTTGCAGCGGGCGGATGGTTTTTGGAATGTCTCCTTGATGGACCCTACAAATTATGGAGGGCCGGAATTGACCGGTACGTCTTTGTTTGTCTATGGAATGGCCTGGGGCGTTCGGAAAGGTTTATTGCCTGCAAAAAAATATAGACCCATCATTGATCAAGCTTGGAAGGGGATGTCTTCATGTGTACATCCCAACGGGTTTTTGGGTTTTGTACAGGGCACTGGGAAAGAACCTAAAGATTCACAACCAGTTACATTTGATCATGTGCCCAATTTTGAAGATTTTGGATTAGGCTGTTTCTTACTAGCCGGTTCTGAATTGTTAAAAGCCAAGTAATTTTATTTGAAGTTTAATTCATTGGTTCTCAGTCTTTTTGAATTTTTATATCTTTGTCGTCTCTAACCTATTTCAGATGAAGATAAATCGATCAATTATCGGAGCGCTTGTAGGCGGTCTTATATTATTTATTTGGCAATCATTGTCGCAGGTGGCGTTCAATTTACATGAGTCTGACCAACAATACACAGCGGCTCAAGACTCAGTTATTACGAATTTGTCCAAACATTTGAAGAGTCCAGGTGGATATATGATTCCACGTTTGGCACCGGGCCAACCGATGGAAGCGATGGAGTCTTTTACAAAAAATGCTACAGGTAAGCCATGGGCAGTAATTCGCTATTACGATGCCTATGAGATGAATTGGGGTATGCGCTTGGGTCGCAGTTTAGTTGTGGATATACTGGTCGTCTTTTTGCTTTGCTGGATTATTGGCCAACTCAGGTTGCCTACGCACAGGACAATTCTGACGATATCGTTGTTGGTAGGATTAATTGGATTTTCTAGCGAAGTTTATTTAGAGCATGTTTGGTATCCAATGTTTGATATTCGGATTCGTCTGCTAGATGCCGTAGTTTCGTGGGGCCTTTGTGGTATTTGGCTTGG
>JAIXRT010000046.1 GCA_027485075.1 Cytophagaceae bacterium | reverse complement strand
TTCGAACCTAATTCAATCACGCGATTCGCAACCGTATTGGTTAGTTGGTGATCATGACATGTAAATAACATCGTTCCTGGGAACTCGACCATTCCATTATTCAAAGCGGTAATTGACTCTAAATCCAAGTGATTCGTAGGCTCATCGAACAAGAGTACATTGGCTCCTGACAACATCATACGTGAAAACATACAACGTTGCTTCTCACCTCCAGATATCACCGTACATTTTTTCAAAGCTTCCTCGCCCGAAAACAACATACGTCCTAAAAATCCACGAATGAAACTCTCATCCTTTTCTACGGAATATTGACGTAACCAATCCACTAAATTCATGGAATCATCCTTGAAGTAGTTGGCATTATCATTCGGTAAATACGTCTGCGTCGTCGTAACTCCCCATTTAAACTCACCAGATGTTGCCTTCCCTTCACCCATCAAAATATCAAAAAGTGCTGTAATGGCTAACGAGTCTTTCGCTAAAAATGCCACTTTATCACCCTTATTGATCGTAAATGAAAGGTTTGTGAATAAAGGAACTCCTTCTTCTGTCGTAGCGGACAAATTCTCTACACTCAATAGTTGATCACCTGCTTCGCGCTCCGGCTTAAAATTGATAAATGGATACTTTCGCGAAGAGGGTTTGATGTCCTCAACTTGTAGTTTATCCAACATTTTTTGACGCGAAGTTGCTTGCTTTGATTTAGCGACATTGGCGGAGAACCGACGAATAAACTCCTCTAACTCCTTACGCTTCTCATCCGTCTTTTTATTCTGATCAGAACGCTGGCGAGCAGCTAACTGAGAAGACTCATACCAAAACGTATAAGTACCTCCGTACAGTTGAATCTTTCCAAAATCTAAATCGGCAATATGTGTACACACATTATCTAAAAAATGACGGTCGTGCGATACGACAATCACCGTATTTTTGAAATTTTGTAAGAAACCTTCTAACCATAAAATGGAATCAATATCCAAGTTGTTCGTAGGCTCATCCAACAATAATATATCTGGGTTACCGAAAAGTGCTTGTGCTAAAAGCACTTTGACTTTTTCAGATCCATTTAAATCACGCAAAAGCGTGTAGTGTAAATCTTCCTTAATCCCCAAACCACTTAACAAAGTCGCCGCTTCAGATTCTGCCTCCCATCCATTCAACTCCGCAAACTCAGCTTCTAAATCGGCCGCTTTATTTCCATCCTCCTCTGAGAAGTCCTCTTTCATGTAAATCGCATCCTTTTCAAGCATGAGGTCATACAATCGTTTATTCCCCATGATCACCGTCTGTAAAACAGGCGACTCCTCAAATTCGAAATGATTTTGCTTTAAAATGGACATACGCTCACCAGGATTCATACTGATGCTGCCCGTTTGTGATTCTATCTCACCTGAAAGAATTTTCAAGAAAGTAGACTTTCCGGCTCCATTTGCACCAATTAAACCGTAACAGTTTCCTTCTGTAAACTTGATATTTACTTCTTCAAATAAAACTCTTTTCCCAAAGCGCAGGGATACATTTGATACTGATAGCATGAAAGAATGGATTAAATAGGGCGCAAAATTACTCAATTTGTGCCTAGAAAAAAAGGCTAAATCATATCAAAATTGCTATTTTTTTTTTTTTTTTTTGCAATTTGAAAAATCAACCTGTGAAAGGAAATACAATTCCCGTTCAAGCAAAAACTCCACTTTCGATTTCGATCCAACTCGAAAAAGCGGGTCTTCGATTTAAATTGGAGACACTTGAACA
The DNA here is from genome assembly GCA_027485075.1 of Cytophagaceae bacterium. Classification (GTDB taxonomy): domain Bacteria; phylum Bacteroidota; class Bacteroidia; order Cytophagales; family Spirosomataceae; genus Aquirufa. The sequence goes on along the minus strand of JAIXRT010000046.1, from coordinate 14,381 downwards.
AATATTTCCATGGAACACCCCCGTGCCTAAGCTTAAGAAATGGCTTTTAGACCAATCCATTCAAATTAGATTAATCCAACATGCGTCTGTTGAACTGACGACTGAATTGTTCCTATTGATTCCAAAGGAGTTTGATTCCCCACTGTATCGATTGGGATTCTTAGAAAAGGCGCTTGGCGAAAGTGTGCTTGATGGACATGAGGTACATGAACAAGCGGTAGATTTTGCCCAAGCAAACCTTGTATTTTTTTTTTTTTTTTTTTGGAAGGACCTCTTAGCCTTGACTTTTCCAATTGCAAACATCCAGTATACACACGTACTAGGAAATGAATTAGCCAAAACAAAAGCCTATATTTATCCACGCATTCAGCTACACTTGTTTGAAAAATCGGCATTAGTTATTTTAATCCAACAAGGCAAATTGCACCTGGCGAATGTGTTCCCTTACGAATCAGATACCGAATTAGCTTTTTATTTACACTCAATTCGTGAAGCGTATTCACTTCAGTGGAATATGGAAACATTTCAAATAAAAGGGCCTGAGCGTACGAATACTAAACTAATTGAAGGTTTGATTAACCTACAAATACCACTAGAACCCATTTCAAAACATGCGTAAAACAGCATTTTTCCCAGGCTCATTTGATCCTTTTACAAAAGGTCATGAAGATATTGTCTTACGAGCACTCACTTTATTTGATGAGGTTGTTATCGGTATTGGTCAAAATTCAAATAAGTCCCGCTATTTTTCATTAGACAAAATGAAACACTATATCGAGACTACGTTTAAAGATAAACCTGTTCGGGTGGTCACCTATCAAAACTTGACTGCGAATGTAGCGAAGGAAGTAGGCGCTAAATTCATCATTAGAGGACTTCGAAACACGACTGATTTCGAATATGAAAACTCGATCTCACAAGTAAATAGACATATTAATCAAGAATTGGAAACGGTATTCTTAATCACCTCTCCGCACTTAGCTCCGATTAGCTCAACGATCATACGGGATTTACATCGCTATGGAAGTGAAATAGGCGAATATTTACCTTATACTTTGGACGGAATCTGAGATTGATTCACAATGAATTGTTGGATTACATAGCGAATAGAACTGTACGTATCTGAAACAGCTTTATTCATTTTACTTTGGGAAATCCATTCCACACGTTCAATATTTTCTTCTACCTGCGGCTTTAGCTTTCCAGTCTGCTTGGATTCCATTACATACCATTTTGTTTTCTTCAAGATACGTTCATTCTTGAATGAATAGGTATGGTAAGTTGTACAGACTTTTGATTTTAGCTCCGCGACCACATTGCATTCCTCAAAAACCTCACGAACCGCAGCAAATTTGAATGACTCGTTTTTCTCAAGTTTTCCTTTGGGCAAATCCCATTTACCTAGGCGGTAAATCCAGAGAATGTCATTTTGAGGATTTAGCACGACCCCACCAGCTGCTTCAATCACTTGATAGAGCGAACAAATTCGCTTTTTAAGTTCTTTTTTCTGATCCGTTAAAATATATACGGAATGAAAATCAAAAGGCTTGTCGGCATGCAACTCAGTAACAATTTTTTCCATTTGGTCCGGCCCCAAGTTCAGCAAGCAGGTATGCCCTTTGAAATCAGCAATTTTAATCGGCTTCAAACGCGCATCTAAAATCACGTCGTAATCTTCCATCGGAGGATATGAACTATTTTTTGACTTTTTGATTAATCGAATGGGGCGATCGTTTATAAAAATGACCATGAATGGATATTAATTTTGGCAAAAATAGAATTAAATACTGATAAGATAATCCGAATACTTATTTTTGTAAAATCAATTTCAGATCAAACTTAAGCATGCATAATTTAACTATTTCACAAGAAGTCGCGCATCATTTATTACGTATTCAAGCGATTCAGTTACGACCAGACAATCCATTTACATGGGCATCAGGCTGGAAATCACCTATTTATTGTGACAATAGAATTTCGCTTTCAGATCCTGAGGCGAGAACATACATCAAAAATAGCCTATCAGCTGCCATAAAAGGCTACTTCAAGGACGTTGACGTCATTGCAGGAGTTGCTACAGCTGGTATAGCACAGGGTGCTTTAGTGGCAGATTTATTGGATTTACCATTTTGCTATGTTCGTCCAGAACCTAAAAAACACGGGATGGGTAATCAAATTGAAGGAAGTATCCAACCAGGTCAAAAGGCCGTATTAATCGAGGATTTAATCTCTACTGGAGGAAGTTCACTAAAAGCTGCTGATGCCTTACGCGCTGAAGGTGTCGAAGTATTAGGCATGGTAGCCATCTTCACCTATGGTTTTGAAATTGCTACTGAAAACTTCAAAAATGCAGGAGTCCCATTTTACACGCTCAGCAACTATGATGTGCTCGTAGAAGAAGCTGTTAAATTAGACTACATCTCAGAAACACAATTGGTCACGCTGCAAGATTGGCGTGTGAACCCAAGCGAATGGCGTAAATAAGCTATTTTATCCGATACATGTAACCAGGTAAGGCTTTCACCAAACCTTGGAACTCTAGATTTAATAAGGTAATCGCCAAATCGGTTACCTTTTTTTGTGCTCGCCAGGCAAGCTGATCCAACGAGCATTCCCCTTCTTTAATCAGTATAGCCATAAGTTGAGATTCATCTTCCGTCAATCTATTCAATGACAACTGCTTTTTTGGCTGAACTCGATCACCTGCTAGTGCCCAATTCATCTGCAAGGCTAATGCTTCCCAGCTGGTATAAATGTTCGCTTTATGTTTTTGAATTAAGGCATTGCAACCTTCTGAAAATATTTTTTCCAAATTTCCAGGAACAGCAAATACCTCTCGATGATAATTATTCGCATAATCCGCAGTGATTAAGGCTCCTCCTCTTTCAGCTGCCTCGATGACAACTGTTGCATCCGTCATCCCAGCTATGATTCGATTGCGCAAAGGAAAAAAACGCGGATCAGGCTTTTGGTGTAAGGGATATTCCGATAAGACACCGCCACATTGCACCATTTGATCTAAAAAACGTTTATGCTTAGCAGGATAAACATAATTAAATCCACCAGCTAGTACCGCTATATTTTCTAGCCCTAAATCAATGCAATGTTTATGCACTTCAATATCAATTCCATACGCTAGGCCGCTCACAAATACGACTGGACATCCAATAGATTGTTCCAGTAGAGACTGAGTCATTCTTTTACCATAATCAGTGGCTTTCCGTGTGCCCACTACCGCTAAACTGCGCGCTTGATTCAAATCAGCACTTCCTTGATAATACAAGACCAATGGCGCATCATAGATATGTTTTAATCGATCGGGATATACATCATCTAAATAAAAAAGGATCGTAATTTGACTTGATTCACATGCCCGCAAAATCGATTCAGCTTCATGTAAGTAGGTCTTTTGAAATACAGACTCCGCTAAAATGGGTCCAATGTGTGGGATTTTTTGCAGGTCAACACGGGAAGCTTTAAAAATTGCAGAAGCAGAGCCCGCATAAGATACAAGCCTTCGGGCATTAACAACACCGATTTGTGGAATACGCGATAGGGCAACTTGATAGAATTTTTCGGACGATTGCATGGACTAGGATTTCCACGAAACTACGCACCGACTATTCTAATTCCTGAGATAAAACTTGTAAAAAATCACGAATATCAGTCAACTGATTTATAACAGCCTGATTGGGGTTTTTGACAGCCCCTTTGTTGTTTAGCGCTTGCTTAGCTCCTTCAATGGTTAGACCCTTGACATCGATCATGTCCACTAACACCTTGATTTTTTCAATATCTACCGGCGTATACTTGCGAATTCCGGTGCCCGTGCGCTTAGGTAAGAGGTGTGGAAATTGTGCTTCCCAATACCGCAATTTGGATGTATTGACTTTAAATAGCTTAGCTACTTCAGAAATCGAATAATATTGCTTATCTAAATCCATAAGAGGAATCAATAAAATCAACAAAAAAACCTAATTTTGCGATTCTTGTCTAAACAAAAATAAACAAGAGGACCCATTAAACCAATCCATTACCAAAATTAGCCCAAATGACTTCTTCGGAGATCCGCCAACAGTTCTTAGATTTCTTTCAATCGAAAGGTCACTTAATTGTCCCTTCTGCTCCTTTGGTAGCCAAGAACGACCCTACCCTATTATTTAATAATTCAGGTATGGCACAATTCAAGGATTTTTTCTTGGGTAACGGCACGCCTCCATCGAAACGTATCGCAGACACGCAAAAATGTCTTCGCGTTTCAGGAAAGCATAACGACCTGGAAGATGTAGGATTCGATACCTACCACCACACCATGTTTGAAATGCTTGGCAATTGGTCATTTGGTGATTATTTTAAACAAGAAGCACTTACGTGGTCCTGGGAATTACTAACAGAAGTATTCAAATTACCCAAAGACCGAATCTATGTATCCGTTTTTGAAGGTGATAAAAAAGATGGTGTACCATTCGATCAAGAGGCATTCGATATCTGGAAAGCGATTGTAGGTGAAGACCGAATCATCTACGGTAATAAAAAAGATAACTTCTGGGAAATGGGTGAAACAGGCCCATGCGGACCTTGCTCAGAAATACATATCGATTTACGTGATGCTGACGAGGTTGCCAAAGTATCCGGAAAATCCTTAGTCAACGCAGATCATCCGCAAGTTGTTGAAATTTGGAACAATGTATTCATGCAATTTGAGCGTATGTCGGACGGTTCATTAGTTCCGCTGCCCAATAAACACGTAGACACTGGAATGGGTTTCGAACGCCTTTGTATGGCGATCCAAGGGAAGCAATCCAATTACGATACCGACGTTTTTCAAGGAACGATTCAATATCTTGCCCAAAAAGCAGGCAAGCAATACGGTGATGAAAAATGGGCCGATATTGCATTACGCGTAATTGCCGACCACATTCGTGCCATCGCTTTCTGTATTGCTGACGGACAGTTACCATCTAATGCCAAAGCTGGATATGTTATCCGCCGCATTTTACGTCGGGCAGTTCGGTACGGCTATACCTATTTAGGCTTCAAAGAGCCTTTTATGCACGAATTAGTGCCTTTATTGGCCAAACAATTCACCGGCGTATTTGATGAACTAATTGCCCAAGAAGCATTCGTTGCCAAAGTGATTTACGAAGAAGAGGTATCTTTCTTACGCACCTTATCTACGGGTCTAATCCGACTTGACAAATTAATGGAAGACTGTTCCGGTAAAATTCTTTCCGGTGATGATGTATTCGAACTGAATGACACCTACGGCTTCCCAATAGATTTAACTGCCTTAATTGCACGTGAAAAAGGTATGGATATTGACGAAGCTGGATTTAATAAAGCTTTGCAAGAACAAAAAGCACGATCACGTAAAGATGCTGGAGCAAGTGCAGAAGATTGGATGATTGTCCGTGAAGGAGAAGAAGTTTCATTTGTAGGTTACGATGAAACCCAAACAAGCACACAAGTTTTAAAATATCAAAAGATTCAAAATAAAGGTGGCATACAATATAAAGTTGTTCTTGAAACAACTCCATTTTATGCAGAATCAGGTGGACAAGTAGGTGATACTGGAACTTTGACATTCAAACCTTCGGGGATCACGTTACAAGTAATCGATACCAAAAAGGAGAATGACTTGATCGTCCATTTTTTAAGTGATCCGCGTATCGAGCAAGTAGCTGGTGATGTAGAGGTCATCGCCCAGATAGATACCCAACGGAGAAGAACGATTACGCAAAATCACACAGCGACACATTTACTGCAAGCTGCTTTACAAGAAGTATTAGGCAAGCACGTAGCACAAAAAGGCTCCCTCGTAAATGAGGCCTTGTTGCGTTTTGACTTCTCGCATTTTCAAAAAGTCACCGACGAAGAAATTCTACAAATTGAACAAATCGTTAATGCCAAAATTGCTGAGAACATTCCTTTACTAGAAGAACGAAATGTTCCGATTGCACAAGCAAAAGAAAAAGGAGCTATGGCGTTGTTTGGTGAAAAATATGGCAATTTTGTTCGTGTAATCACCTTTGCCAAGAACTATTCCGTTGAACTTTGTGGAGGTACACACGTGCCATCAACTGGTGAAATCGGTTTATGTAAAATCATTACGGAAACATCTGTGGCGACAGGTGTTCGACGGATTGAGGCGATTACGTCCCAACAAGCCTATGCGCTTTTAAGTGAGCAAGAGGCGGTAATTAGTGAATTGAATGCTTTATTAAAGGCTCCAAAAGATTTGGTGAAGGCGGTGGCAAGCTTGATTGAACAAGCGAATAGCTTACAAAAAACGGTTGCCAACTACCAAGCTAAAGAAATCGGAGGTTTAAAATCTGAACTAGCTAAACAAATTAGTTCAGCATCCGGAATACCTGCTTTAATCGCTCAGGTAAACGTACCCAATGCCGATGCTTTGAAAAACTTAGCATTTGATTTACAAACAGAAGCTGGTAGTTTATTTTGTTTGCTAGTTGGCGAAATTGACGGCAAAGCAAGTTTGGCCTTAGCGATTTCGAAAGATTTAGTAGATTCTAAATCATTAAATGCCGGAACAATTGTTCGCGAATTAGCCAAAGAAGTGCAAGGTGGCGGTGGCGGCCAAGCATTCTTAGCCACAGCGGGTGGACAAAACCCTGCCGGACTTGCTAAAGTTCTTGAATTAGCGCAAAACTATTTATAGGATGTTTCCATCCATTCCCCTCGTGCCCTTTGCAGAAGTATCTGAACAAATGGATACGTGGGGAATGCTAGGTATACCCTTCCAGTTTTTCGTCAATTATGATGGAACCCAAGCGTGGGCAGGCACCAAACAAGAGGCTGAAAAACTAGGTATAGACATTCAAATTCGACAAAAACCTAGCGGCAGTATTCAGCCGGTGCATTTGGTAAAATCCCCCATTTCCCTTGAAGCCTATCGGCACAAATTTGACTATGTCCAACAGGAACTAAAAAAGGGAAATTCGTTTTTGGTTAATTTAACGGCTGAAACACCTATTCAGGTTGATGTGCCATTACAAATCATTTTTGATCAAGCACATGCGGCTTATAAAATGAAATGTGCGGAGGAATTCATCGTGTTCTCCCCTGAATGCTTCATCCAAATTAAGGATCACAAAATTTATAGTTATCCGATGAAAGGAACGTCTTCTGTACGATTAAATCCGTCCAAGGACACCTTAATGGCAGACCAAAAAGAACAAGCGGAGCACGCCACGATTGTAGACCTAATCCGTAATGATTTAAGTCGGGTAGCCTTCCCTATTCAAGTAGATTCCTATAAATACACGGAACAGGTAAAAACAAATGAAGGTGATTTATGGCAAATGTCATCGCAAATTTCAGGAAATCTATTACCTGAATTAAGAGGGAAAATAGGATCCATTTTAAGCGAATTATTACCTGCAGGCTCCATCACAGGAGCTCCAAAAGCCTCTACTATGCAAATCATCGCTGAGGCTGAGCAATATGATCGTGGGTTTTACACGGGAATCATGGGTGAATTTGATGGCCAAAATGTAGACTCTGGCGTCATGATTCGATTTATTGAACAAAAATCGGGTCAACTGATTTTCAAAAGTGGCGGTGGAATTACCGTTTTTTCAGAACTTGAAAAAGAATACAACGAACTCATTCAAAAAGTATATCTCCCCTTTTAATATGTTTTCATTTTTAGAAACTATTTGTGTACAAAACGGTCAGGCTCAACATCTTGACTTCCATCAAATGCGTGTCAACGAAACTTTTGATGCCTTTTTTCCGGAGTGGAAACCCTTTGATGTACGCGATGAGATTACCAAAATTGCCTTACCCGAAGCAGGAATACATCGTTTACGGATTACCTGTACGGAGGATCCGCAAACATTGGAATTATTACCCTATGAGGCTAAAGTGATCCAAAAATTCACGTTGGTTGACAGCGGCGAGATCGATTATGGCTTCAAATGGGCAGAAAGAGGATTTTTTCAGCACATTTTGGAGGCATACCCCTCCGCTGATGAAGTGATCTTTCATAAAGATGGAATTATTCAGGATTGCACCATCGCTAATTTAGCTTTCTTGAAAGATGGTATTTGGTATACACCTGAAGCTCCAATGCATTGGGGAACGACACGTGCCCGTTTATTGGTTGAGGACCAAGTAGAAGAAACTGATATTTTAGTTTCCGAATTAGATCAATACGAGCGAATTTGCCTGATTAATGTTTTCCGTCCGCTTTCAATTGAAAACTCCATTGCGCTACCCGGGGCTATTGTGTAAATTTACCTTATGAGTATTGCCAAAAGCCCAGCTTTCTTACTAAACCAAAAATTTCCATTCGAACCTACGCCATCGCAGTCGGCATTGTTTTCGCAATTGGATAAATTTATTGTCAACGAAGATGAGTGGTCGGCATTAACATTCATCATCAAAGGCTACGCTGGAACGGGTAAAACCACTGTCATTTCTACCTTAATCAAGATTTTAGGTACCTTCAGTTATAAAACGCAGCTTTTAGCGCCTACGGGACGGGCAGCTAAGGTGATGGCTAATTACTCCAAAAAGAAGGCATTTACCATCCATAAAAAAATCTACCGACAGGTAAGTAACCCGCATTCGGGAACTTTATCCTTTCAACGGATGCCTAACTACGCCACGAATACCGTATTTATTGTCGATGAGGCATCCATGATTACGGATGATTCAGATTTTGGCCAAAATAGTTTATTGACCGATTTAATTGAATATGTCTTTACCAATCCTGAAAATGGACACACGGGTAATAAACTAATCTTTGTGGGTGATACTGCGCAGTTACCGCCCATTGGTAAAATCCTTTCGCCTGCCCTTTCCGCGGATTACATTGCGAAAGAATTTCACATGGAAGTTAAAGAGCATGAACTAACGGATGTCATGCGCCAAGATATTCACTCTGGAATATTGTACAATGCGACAAACTTACGTGGGTTGTTAGCTCAAAACTCAACTACAATCAAGTTTAATACGGCTTCCTTTAAAGACTTTTTCCGCATGACGGGAGAAAAAATGGAAGATGGCATGCAGTATGCCTACCGGAAATTTGGGAAAGAAGAAACAATCGTTTTAACACGATCCAATAAGAGCGCTGTTCAATTCAATGAGTTTGTTCGGCGGACCATTCTGTATCAAGAAGATGAAATTTCATCGGGAGATTTATTGATGATCGTGCGAAACAATTACCATTGGTTGGACGAAGATTCGCCAGCTGGATTTTTGGCCAATGGCGACTTTGTGGAAATTATGAAAATTAAGCGCGAGGAAGAAATGCATGGAATGCGGTTCTTGACGGTCAGCTTGCGGCTGTGTGATTATGAAGAACATCCTGAGGTGGAAGCCAAAATCATGCTTGACACCTTGCATTCATCCGAGTCAGCCTTAAGTAAGGAGGCTAATAAAAAGCTATATGATTCTGTTTGTGAGGATTATGCGCACATACCAAAGAAAAAAGAACGCACAGAAGCAATCCGAAAAGACCCGTATTTAAATGCATTACAGGTTAAATTTGCTTACGCATTGACCACCCATAAATCTCAGGGTGGCCAATGGAAAGCCGTTTTCATCGATCAAGGCTATTTAAAAGAAGAACAAGTGGATGCCGAATATATTCGTTGGCTTTACACCGCCATCACCCGTGCGACGCATGAGGTGTTTCTTGTCAACTTCCACGCCAATTTTTTCCTATAACTACAGCGAAAAGGCTGCCGCTAAACCAGGATGGTATAATTTACCATCATAGATTGTCAAACCTTTATTTAATGCTTCATTATTCGAGCAAGCATCTTGGTAACCTTGATTCGCTAATAAAAGCACATAAGGCAACGTGGCTTGCGTTAATGCCATCGTGGATGTTTGCGGAACTGCACCTGGCATATTAGCCACACAATAGTGTAGAATTCCATCTACCTCATAAACAGGATCCTCGTGGGTTGTTGGATGACATGTTTCAATACAACCACCTTGGTCGACAGCTACATCTACTAAAACCGTACCGGGTTGCATGCTTCTTAAATCTTCCTTTTTAATCAGGTGTGGCGCCTTAATTCCATGCAGGAGCACGGCACCAACGATTAGATCGACATGTGGTAAATGCTCTTGAATGGCGTGCGAAGTAGAATATTGGGTATGCACATTGGCCGGCATCACATCACTCAAATAGCGTAAACGAGCTAAATTAGTATCCATGATGGTCACGTTAGCACCTAAACCAGCCGCCATACGTGCAGCTTGGGTGCCTACGACCCCACCACCCAGAATTAACACATTGGCCGGTTTTACACCAGGTACGCCGCCGAGCATTTTCCCTTTCCCACCTTGCGGTTTGCCTAAAAAATAGGCGCCAACTTGGATGGCCATCCGACCAGCAACTTCGGACATAGGCGTTAAAAGTGGTAATGAACGATCAGCTAATTCTACGGTTTCATAGGCAATGCACGTTGCCTTGCTTTCAATCATGGCATGTGTCAGTTCTTTCGAAGCAGCAAAGTGAAAGTAGGTAAATAGAATTTGCTTGGGCTTGATGAGGGGATATTCGGAAGCCAAGGGCTCCTTTACTTTAACAATCATATCCGCGATGGCATAAACCTCCTGGGGGGAACTTAGGATTTGGGCACCCACAAGCTCATAGGCTGAATCGCTAAAACCGGAACCCAAACCAGCTTGGGTTTCTATGTACACCTGGTGACCAGCGGCAATCAAACTTTGAACACCTGCAGGTGTAAGTCCAACGCGCGATTCTTGTTTTTTAATTTCTTTAGGGACGGCTATAATCATGATTTGGTTAGGTTTAAAAAAGAACAGCCAACGAAAAATTCGCTGGCCGTTACCTTTGATGAAGTATAATACATTGCAAATATATACACAGCCATAAAATTTATGGCATATAGCCGATAAATAAGGAAAATAAAAGAATTAATTTTAATTTTAAAGAAAATATTTCTAAAAATAGGTCATTAATTACTTGTAAACCGAAAACTTTATGGCGATTAAATCAAATTTAGACAGCCTAGATCTTCAGATTTTAAAAATTATCCAGGTGAATAGCCAAAAAACAATCAAGGAAATTGCCGAACAGGTGAATCTATCACTTAGTCCTACGCATGACCGGTTGAAACGCTTAGAAACAGAAGGTTACATTCAAGGCTATGTAGGCATATTGAATCGCAAAAAATTAAATCTTGGCTTATTGGTTCACTGTCAGGTGACATTAGAAAAACAAAATCGAGATAATTTTTCATCATTTGAAGCTTCAATTAAGGCATTTCCTGAAGTAATTTCTTGTCATTTGGTTTCAGGTAATTTTGACTATTATTTGAAGGTGGTGACAGAAGATGTAGAAAGTTACAATCGATTCTACCAAGAGCGTTTGGCTGTTTTACCATCTGTTGCCCACATTTCGAGTTTATTTGTGATGGACGAAATTAAATCAACGACTGCGCTACCGCTGAATTAATTACGTATCTTTGCCATCTTATTGGGACTGACCGGTTTTGACAGCTTAAGCAGATCGGTAGTAAGCACGTCAGGAGTTGTAGGCATTTCCTGTAAATAAAACCTTCGAATTATAGCTGGCAATACTTCGTATGCCATGGCTGCTTAGTCTGATAGACTAACCAATTGCCATCGTTCCACCCCGGCCAAACTCTGCCGCTAGGGATCCTGGAGCGTCGACCATGCAGAGTCGATGATTGCGATTTCACTAAGCGATCATTAGTATCCAGTGAATAAGTGGTCAATAAGGTCTGATCTGAACCTGTTGGCCATCGAAAATTGATCAAATCTAAACGTGTAGAAAGCTTCCGGTTTCTAGGTTTGGACGAGGGTTCGAATCCCTCCAGTTCCACTAGTATGTATTTTTCTAAAGGCCCAGTGTTTCGCTGGGCCTTTGGTATTTTAGGATAGTTCAATCAATAATCGTAAGCCCTTCGAAAATAGTGTGGGGTAACAGCATAATTTTGAGTGATTTACCAATATATTTACAGCCATAAAAAGCAACCCTATCGCTATGAAGAAAATAATTACCTTATTACTACTCGCTGTTTCTACAGGAGTTTACGCACAGGCTGACACAACTGAAGTTTTTGAAGATTATAGCCAATATGGTGAGGCTGAAGGAGTTACCAGATTTTGTACGCAAAAAGTTTTAAATCAAACACCCCAACGAATCATTAGCATTGGCTATGATTATAATGCTGGATTTCACATGCCAGGCATACGTTTCAGCGAATTGAACACTTCTCCACAAGAGTTTCATGTAAACCGTGTCAATATGCTTCGCGCGCAGGTGAATGTTCCTGTCATTGCTACCAACAAATTTATATGGCAGTTAGGCGCCAATTATTGGAGCTCCCAATTTGAATTTGAGAACAACAAAACGAACAATCCATTTGTCAGCAGCCTTCAATCTAATGCGTTAGTGAGCACAGGCATAAACACAACCATTTTCAAACCACTGAATGAGCGGAATTTCCTAATTCTTCAAGCCAGTGCTGATATAAATGGTGTGTTCCCAAAGCTTGGTGATATTGATTCTAAAGCATTAACCTTAAGTGCGACAGGAATTTACGGTTGGAAAACCTCCGAATCAAACATGATTGGTACGGGTATCGCACGTACCTACCGTGCCGGAAGATTAATCTATGTTCCAGTTATACTTTGGAATAAGACCTTCAATGATCGCTGGGGAATGGAGCTTTTGCTACCTGCAAGAGGATTTTTACGCTATAATTTCTCTACATCAAGTATGCTTCAACTTGGCTTTGAATTAGAAGGAAATCAGTTTTATACCAAGTTACCTCAGAGTAAAAATGGCGAAGGATTCATTCAGCGAGGTGAATTTAAACCACGCATCATGTGGGATAAAAAAATCACAGGCTTTCTTTGGTTTAATGTGCAGGCGGGATTGCGCTATAATTATCGATTCGATGTCATGAATAAGTATGATGGCAAAGAAGATGCCGACAGGTTTTTCACGAGCCCGATGGGCAACCCGATGTATATAAACTTTAGTTTAAACTTCGTTTCTCCCTAATAATAAAAAAGGCTTCAAAAATTTGAAGCCTTTTTTATGTCGTAAAGCAAATCGGTTTACTTAACCTGACGCGTCCACGTATCGGTTCTACCAATTAACGAAACACCGATATATCCACGAACTTCTAAGGTATTTGCATTGATTAACTTCATTGTAGATGAATACGTATTACCATTCTTTGGGTCATAAATATTTCCCTCATCCCACACATTATTTTCTTTTGGAACAAATCCCCAAATATTAATTAAACCTAAAACAGGTCTTTTTTTGGCAGCTTCATCCGTCTGATTTTTGTCTAATTTGGGTTTACCAGTTTCAGGATCTATGGGCTCCTTCAACCAAACAACTTTGCCTTGATACTTATCACCGTTCTTGTAAATACGAACCATCGCAGTACCCTCACCTGTTTTCCATACCCCTACAATGGCATCTGGATTATCTGGCAATGTGATAAATGACGAAGTAGTCGTCAATAGAATTAAACTAAATAATCCAAACAACATTGCTCGGAAATTAATCGATAATTTATTTTTCATTTGTTAAATTTTTATGTTGAAATAAAATTAAGAAACTAAACTAATAACACAAATACATAAAAATATTTTATACTACTCAAAGCGACTCCGCTCCTTGATTAATTTTTCAATTTCAGCTGTTGACCGTGGTGAACCTGCCGATAAATTCTCATTTCCTGTGGCTGTAATCAAAATATCGTCCTCAATTCGCACACCAATATTCCACCACTTTTTATCACATTTACTTCCAGCAGGAATGTAAATCCCTGGTTCAACTGTGACAATAACACCCGGGGCTAATATGCGTGGACCTAAATCATGCACGTCCAAACCCACATGATGCGAAGTGCCATGTGGAAAATATTGACGCGCCTCTTGTTTCGATGAGACAATACCTAGGCCAACTAAACCCGCATAGATCACCTCACGCGCCGCTGCATCTACTCGGTCATGCGGAATGCCTGTTTTACACATTTCAATCCCCGCATCTTGTGCTTTTAAAACCAAATCATATATAAGTTTTTGTTCAGGGGAAAAACGACCATTAGCCGGAATCGTACGCGTTACATCCGCCGTATACCCATGGTATTCAGCCGCGCAATCACTTAATAAAAGATCACCCGCATTCACCTGTTTCAGGTTCGTCGTATAATGTAAAACACACGAATTTTCAGATGCACCCACAATACTTGGGTAACCCGGATATTCAGAGCCACTTGCCTTAAAATGATACTCCATGATGGCTTGCGCTTGATATTCCTTCATCCCAGGGTGGATTGCCTTCATAACTTCACGATGCCCCAATGAACTTATTTGGCTTGCCT
>JAIXRT010000073.1 GCA_027485075.1 Cytophagaceae bacterium | reverse complement strand
CAGATTCATTACTAATTTCAGCATAATCCAAACACTGAAAAAAGCTTCCGTGTGAAGGTAAAATCTTCCACCGGGAATCCTTGAAATAGGACGCAAACAAATCACGTTTCTGTTGGTAAAATGAGGATAAACCCAAGTAATGAGCTGGTGTTTTTAGATATTCGGCAAGTGCATATTGCAAGGGGGTCGCACTCGAAAATGTGACCCATTGGTGCACTTTTCTAAATTCTTGAGTGAGGTATGGCGGGGCTAGGCAATAACCCATTTTCCAGCCAGTAATATGATACGTCTTCCCGAAAGAACCACAAACAAAACTTCTTTGGCGTAATTCCGGATGTAAAAGTACCGATGCGTGCTGCGCACCATCAAATATAATATGCTCATAGACCTCATCTGAAACAATTAAGATATTCGTTCCTTTGACAACTTCAGCGAATGCATCTAAATCCTCCATGGACCAAACAGAACCCGTTGGATTATGGGGAGAATTGACCATAATCGCTCTAGTTTTGGATGTGATTTTGCGGCTTAACTCTTCCCAATCAATGCTAAAACCAGTGGATGAATTTAGCGGAATATGTACAGGGATACCACATGCCAAGCGCACGATAGGATCGTATGCATCGTAGGATGGATCAAACATGATGACTTCATCACCGGCAGAAACGGAGCAATGAATAGCGGCAAAAAGGGCTTCGGTGGCCCCAGAAACAACAGTAACTTCAGTGTCTGCGTCAAGTGAGACTCCATAAAATGAGTCAGTTTTTTTCGCAATACTTTGTCGGAGTAGCGGCACACCTGCCATAGGTGCGTATTGATTATGACCTTTGGCGTAAAACCTAACGAGCTCTTGTAGTTCCTCGGAACAATCGAAACCTGGAAAACCTTGTGATAAATTTAAAGCACCCTCCTCGGTAGCGAGTTGGGACATTTTAGTAAAAATGGTCGTTTGAACCTGCGGTTGTTTCGATGGAAAATGAATCATCTTCTAATTTATCAAAGCTTCCCCATCATACCAAACCTGCTTCACGTGCAAATCATCCGACAAATGCAAAAAACAAGCTCTTTTCCCGGCTCCAATGGAGCCTAAATGTGACAAATTCGCTACCTCAGCTGGATAAACAGTTGACATGCGAATAGCTTCTTCCAGCGATATTCCTGCTTTTTGGACACAATTCCGAATCGCTTCTTCCATCGTCAAAGCAGAACCAGACAATACCCCAGCCTCATTGGTAAATCGGATGCCATTTTTCGTGAAAATATAAGGACCAGATTCATCATGCGTCACAGCGTCTGTAATCAAAAAGAGCTTTTCTCCCTTTAGTTGTTTTGCCAAACGCAACGATTCAAAATCACAATGTAGCCCATCCGCGATTATACTCGTCCAAGCATCCGAGCGAAAACTTGCTCCTACTAGGCCCAATGACCTACTTTGCCATTGGGACATGGCATTAAACAAATGGGTAATCCGAGATATCCCTGCCTGTTTAGCTTGTTCATAGGTCGCATCTGAATGACCCATTGAACACATGATGTGACTCTTTTTCAAGAGACTTAAAACATCCGCATCAAACATTTCAGGGGCAATAGTCATGTAAGTAGGCAGTCCTTGTGTGCGATCTATAATTTCTTGTACAAATTCCCTGGTGGGCTCTTGGACAAATTTTTCATTATGAGCACCTCGTTTTAGGGGATTAAAAAATGGGCCTTCCAAGTGCAAGCCCACCAAACCCTTACCTATATACGATTTGCAAGCCTCTATGGCGGACCACATCGATTGCTTCGGGGAACAATTTAAAGTGATTTGAAATGCAACCGTTCCTGTTTTTACATGTTCATCAAAAGTAGCTTGAATGGCCGATACAGTTTGATGATTTGAAAAAAGCAGACCTCCGCCGCCATATACTTGCAAGTCGATAAAACCCGGAACTAAAAAGCCGTCGGAGATTCCACCTACCTCATGATGCAGGGAATTAATGTAACCGTCCTTAATAGATATCGCTTGATTTGAGAGCCATTCATGGCCTGTAAACACGCGTTCGAATATCAGTTTTTGCATCTTCAAATTGCTTTTTTTCACCTACCTTTGGCAAACCTTGGAGGATTGCCAAAGGTAAGGGGGAGATTAGTACCCGGCAGCTTGCCCATCTTTCCGCGACTCCGTCGCACCGAAATAAACTTTGCGGACTGGGTCCCAACGAATACACTGATACCCACCATAAGTCCCATTGATATACCCAACCTGATGTCCTTTTTGCAATAATTCACGAATAACCTCATACGGATAGCCATGTTCCAAGGTAATCATACCTCCCGTGGCTTCCATCTTCTCACCCGTTGGCTCCGATGACCCTTCATGATTCATCCGAGGAAAGTCCCCTGCCTCCTGCACATTCATTCCAAAATCCACCACATTCATCACAATCTGCACATGGCCCATCGGCTGAAAGGCTCCACCCATCACTCCGAAACTCATAACCGGTTGGCCATCTTTCGTCATAAATGCTGGAATGATCGTTTGAAAAGGTCTTTTTCCCGGGGCATACGTATTGTTTTCCCCTTCCTTTAAGTTGTATAATTCGCCGCGATCCTGGAACATAAATCCCAAGCCATCGGGCATCATACCCGAACCAAAACCACGATAATTGCTCTGAATCAATGAAACCATATTGCCATCTTTATCCGCAACAGTTAAATAAATAGTGTCGCCCTCCTTTAACGCAGGATTTCCTGCTTCGTAATGACGACCTGCACGATTTGGATTAATTAATGCCCGGCGTTTCGCACCGTATTCCTCTGAAATAAGTTCAGCAACAGGAATTTTCGCAAACTCTGGATCCGCATAATATTTCGCCCGATCCTCAAAAGCTAGTTTTTTAGCTTCTGTAAACAAGTGAACATGTTCCGCGGAACCCAACTTAATTTTGGAAAAATCATAGCCTTCTAAAATCGTCAACATCTGCAAGGCAGCAATCCCTTGGCTGTTAGGTGGCAACTCCCACACATCATATCCACGGTAGTTGACAGAAACTGGCTCTACCCACGTAGACGTATGCGTCGCCAAATCATCGTAACTCAAGAAACCTCCATTCTTTTTCATGAAGGCATCCATTGTCCGTGCCATATCTCCCTTGTAAAAAGCATCACGACCATCACGACCTATTTTTTCAAGGGTATTAGCCAAATTTGGATTTTTGAATATATCACCTTCCACAGGCGCTTTACCATTTGGATAATAATGCTGCGCCACATTCGGGAACTTCCCATAATTTGCCTCCACACGCGTTAACGCGGACGCAAATTCCCCATGAACCGGAAATCCGTTTCTAGCATACGAAACTGCCGAATTCAGCACCTTATTCATCGGCATTGAACCGAATTTTTTATGCAACTCAAACCACGCATCTACCGCTCCAGGCACCGAAACAGGTAAAGGCCCCAAAGATGGAATATGCGTCAAGCCTCGCTTTTTAAATTCGGCCAAGGTCAATGATCTAGGCGAACGACCTGAGCCATTTAACCCATAAAGCTTCTTTGTTTTGGCATCCCACACGATCGCAAACAAATCCCCTCCAATCCCATTTACATGTGGCTCCACCACACCTTCCATCGCATTCGCCGCAATCGCAGCATCGATGGCATTCCCCCCCGCTTTCAATACGTCTAGAGCTGCTTGTGTCGACAAGGGGTGTGACGTCGCAACCATACCATTTTGAGCCATAACCTGCGAACGCGTAGCCCACAACTTGCCATACGTGCGATCTTGTGCAACCAAACTCAGCGGCAATAAGAGTAATCCTAATAAATACTTCATAGTTAATGATTTTTTTAGCGTGTGTAAGTTAATTCGATTTTTCACTTTTGACAAAATATTTGCCACTAGCTCTGACCTGAATCCACCAAACAAAAAACCCCCGAACATTGTTCGAGGGCTTTCACAATCTAGTTGAACCACCAAAAATTAAACTCTTTTTGGGAAAAACTTCTGCTTAATTCGCTCCGAGATATAATACATACAAGGAACTATTACGAGCGTCAACACAGTTGAAAACGTCAATCCGAAGATAATCGTCCACGCCAAAATTCCCCAGAAGTCTGCCGACTCCGAACCAAAGAAAATATGTGGATTCAATTCCGTAAACATCGCCACGAAATCAATACTTAAACCTACGGCCAATGGAATCAAGCCCAACACGGCTGCCGAAGCAGTCAACAAAACAGGCGTCAAACGAATTCCACCCCCTTCAATAATCGCCTCCTTCAAATCATAGCCGCGCTTGAACCTCAACTCCTCAATGAATTCGATCAACAAAATACCGTTTTTCACAACGATACCCGCCAAGGCAATGATACCCACACCCGACATAATCACGGAGAAGGTCATTCCAAAGGCCATAAAACCTAAGAACACCCCAATCAAAGACAACAAGATAGTCGCAAAAATAATGAAGGGCTTAACCGCTGAGTTAAATTGAGTAGCCAAAATCAGGTAAATCAATACCAAGGCCGCTAAAAATGCTATACCCAAAAATTCGCCCGACTCCTTTTGCTGCTCTTGCTCACCACCCATACGGATTTTATATCCCTGCGGCATATCAATCGTTTCAAACAATTGCTCTAATTCACCTACGATCTCATTCGCATTATACCCCTGAACCACATCGGATCCCAAAGTAACCACACGCTCCTGATTCTTCCGGTTAATCTGGCTAAAGGACGTCGCATAGTGAATATCCGCGATGGAATTCAAAGGTACCTGACGCAAAGCCCCTCCCATGTTCATATCACGATAGGTAACATTCATCGACAATAACTTCTCAATTTGATTACGAGAATCTCCCTTCAAACGCAATTGAATCGGATATTCATCCTTTAAATCGCGGTATTTAGAAATTTCAGAGCCAAATAATCCCGTACGAACCGCCATGGCAACTTGTGCAGATGATATCCCTTCACGACTCGCCTTCTCCCGATTCACGTCGATGATGATTTCGGGTTTATTTGTTACTAAATCCGATTTAAGCTCTTGAATCCCCTGAATTCCTGATTTCCGAATCTCTTTGCGCACTTTTTGCTCCAAGTCTTGAAGTACAGCAAAATCATCCCCAGCGATTTCAATTGAGATTGGCTTACCCGTAGGTGGGCCATTATTCTCACGTTCAATGGCCATTTCCACGCTTGGAATAGGATTTTCAAAGAATTCTTTCTGCAACTTCTCTAACAAGACCGAAGAAACGATCCCATTACGCTCTTGTTTAGGAACAAAAGCAATAGTCACTTTACTTTTATGCGGCGTCGCACCTCGATCCGGCTGCATCGGATCTCCAGCATTTTTACCCACATTCGAGATAATCGAGTTGATTGCTTTACCTGCATTTTGCTTTTTGATGAAAGCAAATACACGTTGCTCTACAACCTTTGTTACCGAATCCGTTACTTTCGAATCAGTACCGATTGGCATTTTCGAATAGATATAAATATAATCTGGATCAGAAGATGGAAAGAAAATTACTTTCGGCTTCACAATCCCCAACAATACAATTGTCAATACCAACAATCCAAATGCTCCTAATGTCGCATAAACAGAACGACGTCCAATCAATACCCAAGAAATGACACGACGATAACCGTTTTTGAATGCAGGCAACGATTTTTCTTGGAATGGAACCACCCATTTAGGCGTCACAATAAAGTGATTGAACACATACAAGACTAAAGCCAAAAGACCAAAGTTTCCAAATCCAAAGTGGCCTAAACCAAATCCAATGATATAGCCAAAAATGGTTAAGCTCAAGAGAATAAAGACCGTCCGACGAATATCTGCAAACTTAGGCTCCTTTACATTATTCACTTCTTCATCATGGCGCTTCATAAATGAAACCGCAAATACCGGGTTCATCACATATGCCACAAACAAGGATGCAAACAAGGTAATAATCAACGTGATAGGTAAATACTTCATGAACTCACCCACAATACCTGGCCAGAATAACAAGGGCAAGAAAGGTGAAATTGTTGTCAAGGTTCCCGTTAGTACCGGAACAAATACTTCCGAAGCTGCCAATTTAACCGCCTCCGTAATGGTCAATTTCTTAAAATTATTGAACAACCTGTGTGCGTTCTCAATCACCACAATGGCGTCATCCACCACGATTCCCAATCCTAACAGGAAGGCAAACAATACAATCGTATTCAACGTAAAGTCTAAGCCTGGCATGAATAAGAAGGTAAGCAAGGCTGACAAAGGCACTGAAAGGCCCACAAATGCCGCATCACGCACACCCATAAAGAACATCAATACCACAACCACGAAGATAAATCCAAGAACAACGGTATTAATCAAATCGGCTAAGTCACCACGTGTACGATCCGACTGATCTGCTGTAATCGATACAACCAACCCAGCTGGAAAACGATCCTGACGAAATTCTTCAATGGTCTTTTCGATCCGATCAGCTGCGTTAATTAGATTCGCACCACTTCGCTTGATGACGTTCAAAGTAATTACCGACTTCTTATCCAAACGAGCAAAATCTTGCTTCTCTTCAAAACCATCCCGCACATCTGCCACATCCTTCAATCGAACACGTGCACCTGTGGATGAGCCGACCATCAGATTGGCCAATTGATCCACCGACTTAAACTCTCCCACCACACGTAGTGAACGACGAACTCCATTCACATCTAAATCACCACCAGAAATGTTCACATTCTCCCCTTGAACAGCAGATTGAATATCATAAAATGTCAAGCCATAACTCTGCATTTTATACAAATCCAAGTTGACCTGAATCTCACGCTTCAGTGCTCCTACAATATCAACACGCGTAATCTCAGGCATTCCCTCGATTTCATCTTGCAAATCTTCCGCATATTTCTTCAACTTATCCAACGGATAATCCCCCGCGATATTGATGTTCATAATCGGAAATTCGGAGAAATTTACCTCGGCAACTGCTGGGTCACGTGTTAGGTCTTTTGGCAGGTCATTGCTAGCCTTATCTACCGCATCCTGCACCCGCTGCTTGGCAACTGGAACCGATACATCCGTATTAAACTCAACGATGATTACAGAAATATCCTGTAAAGCATTGGACTTAACGCTCTTAATACCCGTAATCGATTTTAATTGTTTCTCGATCGGTTTATTGATCGTGTTTTCTATATCAGCAGGAGTTGTTCCAGCGTAAACCGTTTGTACGACCATTTGAGGCACAACGATATCAGGAAATTGTTCCTTAGGTAGGCTTGAATAAATCCCCAAACCCGCAATAAAAATAATAAACGTAAAAATGTAAACGGTTGTCCGGTTTTGGCCCAACCAACCTACCATATTATAAATCAAGCCTTTCCCCTCGGGCAGTTGCTCGTTCTTTTTATTTTTTTCCATGGGTGGCTTAGAATGAAATTGCTTGACCGTCTACTAAATCTTGGTAACCTGAAGTGATTAATAAGTCACCTGCTTGTAAGCCTGTGGCAATTTCTGCTTGGCCATTATACGAAAGACCCATCGTAACAATACGAGCCTTTGCGATTTTCTTACCATTTTCCTCTACAGCCACATACACCAAATTCCCCTTTTCGGTCTTCTGGATGATGTTTTCGTCGATCACTAGGGCATTCGGTTTTGATGTATCATTGATGTTAATGACCGCCAATTGATTTGGTTTCAAATCGCCACCTGCGTTTGGAATACGTGCTTCGATGTCAAACGTACGTGTCAATGGATTAACCATTTTAGATACTAATGAGATACGCGCTGTAATTTCTTTGTTGATGTCTGGAAACTTAATCACGATCGGATCGCCTACTTTTACAGATCCCACATACGAATCGGCAATTTTTGCAGCGATTTTTAAGTTGCCCAAATTAACAATTTGAACAATTGGCATACCGGGAGCAGCCATTTCACCTGCTTTTTGACGCACCATTTCAATCGTTCCTGAGATAGGCGCCACGACGCGAGACATGCCTAATTGCGCACGTAATGTAACCAAACGCTTCTCTAACGATTCCTTGTTTGACTTCGCGCTTAAGTATTGTACTTCCGTTCCAATTTGCTGGTCCCAAAGTGTCTTTTGCTTCGAAAACAATGTTTTGGCTAAGTCCAACTGATGCTTAACCTCTTCCATTGATTCAGTTAAAATACTGTTATCCAATGAAGCGATCAATTGCCCCTTGGAAACTTGTTGGCCCGCAACCACCGGCAACGACATAATTGCACCACCTGTTTGCGGGCTAACCAACACCGTGTTTTCAGCAACAACATTTCCTTGTGCTTCCACAAAGTGTTTAAAGGTTGTCGTTGCCATCGGGCTTACAGCCACAGCAACTACTTTAGTTGTAGTAGACTCTGTTCCCGCGCCTAATTCCTTCTCTAATGAAGCAATTTTAGCATTGATTTCTTTGGCTTCAGCTTTTAGGTTGGCCAATTCCGTTTTCTTATCGACTGACTTATTGCATGCCGCAAATAAGATAATCGCGCTTAGGAGGATAGTTATTTTTTTCATGATTATTGTTCTGAATATAAGGTTCCGTTTGATTTAGCTAACTCTACTTTAGCGATTAATGCATTGTAAAGTGCTGTAAAATAATTTGCTTGTGACTCTTTAATCGATGTCTCCGCATTTAATACTTCAAGATTTGAGCCTACACCCTGCGTGTATTTAACGCGCGAAACTCGAGAAATCTCATTCGCCAGATCTAGGTTGGCCTTCTGTTCTTTCAAAGACTCCAAAGAATTCTTCAGTGAAATCGCCGACTGCGAACGCTGAAGATCGATGGATGATTTCAACAAATCGAAACTTTGACGTACTTTTTGTAGGTTATTTGCCGACTGGATGGCCTTGTATTTCTTCGAGAAACCGTCAAAAATCGGGATTTGCAAGGAGAAACTGATGGTTGCATTATCAAACCATGGTTTAGTTACTAAGTCGCCAAAGCTATTCGCACCTGCGTTATATCCATAACTGGCCCCAGCCACTAGGCGAGGATAGTATCCGGCTTTTATGCTCTTCAAATCCAATTCCGCCAAACTTTCCTGTGTTTTAAGAATTGAATATTCGATGCGGTTTCCATAATTGAACGGGACATCTTGATCAATAAGTAAGTTTTGGCTTAATTCAATCTGCTCTAGAGTCTCACTCAAACGAAGGGGTTCCTCCATTGGATAACCCATTTGGAATTTTAAGAGTGAATAACTCAATTCTTGCAAGCGGTATACATTTTCTAATTCGGTCCGCAAGTTATTCGCTTGTACTTCAAGGCGTTGAACATCAATCTTTTCAACAAATCCCTGTGCATTTAATGCTTTGGTTTCCTTTAACAAGGTGTCCAAGCGGCCTACGTTCAATTGTAAAATTGATAAGCGTTTTTCGTTCACTAAAATCCCATAATACGCTTTCATGACATTTTCTGCCACTTGCTGCTTGGATTGAGTTAGGGATTTCACCGACAAATCTTTGTACACTTCGGATGCTTTAAGGCCTAATAAATACGTACCATCGAAAAGCAGTTGGTTCA
The DNA here is from genome assembly GCA_027485075.1 of Cytophagaceae bacterium. Taxonomy (GTDB): domain Bacteria; phylum Bacteroidota; class Bacteroidia; order Cytophagales; family Spirosomataceae; genus Aquirufa. Next base: position 8,036 of record JAIXRT010000073.1, on the reverse strand, counting down.
AGTTTACACTTGACTGTCCCGAATTTGTTACACCAAATTTGGCAGCAATTAACTCTCCTGGTTTCGCAGCTGGATTAAAGAGGTTAGCTGGAATAAACACACGCTGAAGAATTAGGCTGTTTCCATACCCAACCCCAGCGTTAAGTTGAGGCAGTCCAATGGCCCGAATCTCGTTAATCTTGGCACTTGCATTTTGCAAGTCAATTTGGCTATTTTTAACCTGAACGTGATGTGAAATCGCATAATCGACAGACTCTTTCAGACTGAACGATTGCGCGCTGGCACTCAGCGAGGTCAATAAAAATAGACCGGCATAAATTTTTCTTAGGCGGATCATATTTGATGGTTGTTTTGGTATGAATTATAAAGGGTTAAACCTTTTTCTGTCAGAATGCCGCGCATGAAAATATCCATAAACACCATCTGAGTTTCGAAAAGTGATAATTTATTATTGGGATAGAAATCAGGGTTGAAGGCTAGAGCCACTTCAGCCATTCGAAGCCGGGCCAATAGCTCAACATCAATATCCTTTCTGAAATAGCCAAACTGAATCCCTTTTTTAAAGTCGGCAATTAAATGAGCATGTATTCCCTTTTCATTATAATCACGAAATACATTAAATGCGGCAGGAAAATATTTCTCTATTTCAAATAGCAGCCTAGGATTCATCTGGACGAGCATCTCCTTAACCATTTCAAAAGACTTAAACATCTTTTCAACGACATTGGGATATTGTTTATCGAGCTCCACCCACTTGACTTCATCTTGTTGGACGAAGCTTTCAACTACCTCCAACACCATGGTGTCTTTATCAGGAAAATGTTGATAAATCGTTTTTTTAGAAATCCCTAATTCGGCGGCAATGGCATCCATCGTCACCGACTTCACGCCGTAACGAAAGAATAATTGAGTTCCTTTTTCTAGAATACGCGATTTCATTTGCTAAACCCGTTGATTGATCGGGCAGCAAAACTATGGAAACTTTTGTAGACTACAAAGTTTTCTTGTATTATTTTTAGATAATCAGTCTGTTAAAATTGATTAACGGCCAAAATCATCTTGCAAGCGGACGATATCGGATTCGTCCGAAGGATGCTCCGCATCGGTATGTTGCCATATCTCAGCAACCACACCCCATTGCCCTAATCCGATCAAGCGATGACGCTGACCAATCGGCAACGTAATGCAATCCCCTACTTGATAGGAATCGGGCTCATGCTGTTCATCGGTTTCTGAAATAGCTACACCTACAGGGCCATGCACAACAGTCCACAGCTCAGCGCGCCGAAAATGGTATTGCCATGAGAGTCGTTTTTGAGGCGCAACGACTAAGAACTTAGGACTTAACTTTTGGGTGATTTGAATCGCATCTAAGGAAAGATGCGGAAAAAATTGAGCTGCAAATTTCGGAGCTTGATCTTCCTGAAGAACGAAAAAACCTCCCCAGGGGCGATCGTGATCTTGGTCAACAATGGTATACCCCTGTGCTTGGATAAACGATTCAACTTGGCTAAAAATTTCAGTGGGGGTATTTCCGGTCAATTGCATGATTTAATATTTTGGCAAAAATAAAAAAAAGACGGGAGAGGGCCCCCGTCTTTTCGATTTAACCTGTGAAAACTTATTACATGGTCCAGCCAGCGCGGTACTCACGCTTAACAAATTGGTTCGCAGGCTCAAAGTTGGTGATACGCATATTCGCTGCATCCCACTCAAGCTGTTGGCGTCCAATATACTTCGCATTCCGGCCTTCGCCTTCACGCAACATGTACGAACGAATCGCTAAGTTACCCATCAATACGGATTCCGTAAACGGTCCAGCATAATCAAATGGAGAACTAACTTCCATGTTGCCATATCCAGCTTTACAAGCCTCTACCCACTGGGTATTGTGACCACTGTCGCCGCCAATAACACGTGGCAATGTAGCCTTTGGCAATTCTGCCTCATCTACGCGCTTGCCATTTTTGAATACTTTTGGATACATACCATACGTACCGCAGGTCATAATTCCTTTCGATCCAATTAAAATAACACCGTTGGTTCCATCTAAATCTCCGATGATTTCAGTGGCTGGAATTCCAGCTGGATGTGGTGCACGAAGACCTCCGTCGAACCATGTCAACTTAACGTTGGACTTATTTTTTGCGGATGGACCATAATTCAATGTCACCATTGACGATGGAGGACATCCTTCTGGAATCCACTCGGGAACCCAATCATTTAAAAATACAGAACCTACCGAGCATTCTACGTTCAAAGCATCACGGATGCCTAAAACTTTGAATGGAGGATCTAATAAGTGGCAACCCATATCACCCAAGGCGCCAGTACCATAATCCCACCAGCCTCTCCATTTGAATGGAATAAAGGCCGGATTAAATTCACGGTACTTAGCAGGCCCTAACCATAAATCCCAATCCAATTCAGCTGGAACAGGATGCCCGGCAGCTGGATATGAAATCCCTTGCGGCCAAACTGGACGGTTTGTCCAAACTAACACCTCAGAAACTTTTCCAATCACACCGCCATCGAACCACTCCATCATCTTACGAACACCGTCTCCTGAAGAACCTTGATTACCCATCTGAGTAACTACTTTCATTTCACGGGCTTTCTCAGTCATCATACGCGCCTCATAAATATCGTGCGTTAATGGCTTCTGCACATACACGTGCTTCTTACGACGCATCGCTTCCATCGCAATGGTCGTGTGCGTATGATCTGGAGTAGACACGATAACCGCATCCACGTGATCTCCTTCGGCCTCTAGAGCCTTGCGGAAATCTTTATAATAATTTGCATTGGGAAAACTCTTCCGCGATTGAGCTGCGCGGCGATCGTCCACATCGACAAGGGCAACGATATTTTCGGCCCCTTTATTGAATGAACTCATGATATCGCTTTGGCCTTTTCCACCAGCACCGATACCCATAATGTTTAATTTGTCAGAAGGAGCTTTGTATCCTTTTCCGAGTACGTGACGCGGTACGATGTAAAAGCTTCCTGCAGCTAATCCTGCTTTCTTTAGAAAGTTTCTTCGTGAATTATTTCCCATTGTTTAATGATTTAGTTTAGTTGGCCTCACCGCGATTCTAGCTCCCGGCTTTGACAGGACGCTAAGTTGCCAAAATACCTCGAAATAAGCAATCATTTTCTTGATATTTTCCAAATCTATGGGGCGCCTTCAGGATAGCACAAAAAAAGGGGATTCGTTTCCGAATCCCCTTTTGATCAAAACTTAAAACAAATATTACTCTGCTTTCTTAGATTTCTTCTCTAATTTTTTGATCGCTTGCTCACGCTCAACGCCTTCCATTTGCTCTTTCAAAGCAGATAAAGCACCGATATCTCCCATAGTAGACTTCTCAGCAGTTACTGTAGCGGTCTTCTCTGTCGTTTTAGTTGCTTTCTTCTTCTCTACTTTTACTTCTTCAACTGGCGCGCCTGAGAATGTACGTGTATGCGAAAGGATGATCTTACGTTCTTCCTTGTGGAATTCAGTAACAACAAAATCCAATGCCTCACCTACTTCAGCAGCCGACTCATCTGCTTTCGTCAATTGCTTCAATGGAGACAAACCTTCAATACCGTAAGGTAATTCTAGTGTAGCCATTTTATCGCTTTTCGAAATAACAGTTGCCTTGTGAACAGAACCTACTGTAAATACACTTTCAAATGTATCCCAAGGATTCTCTTCCAATTGCTTGTGACCTAATGCCAAACGACGGTTATCTGCGTCTAACTCAATCACGATTACATCTAATGCATCACCTACCTTAACAAACTCAGATGGATGCTTGATTTTCTTCGTCCAAGACAAATCAGAAACGTGAACCAAACCATCGATTCCCTCTTCTAACTCAAGGAATAAACCGAAGTTAGTTAAGTTACGAACCGTTCCTTTGTGCTTCGTTCCTACTGCGTACTTAGACAATAAATCTGTTTTGTTCCAAGGATCTTCTGTCAATTGCTTGATACCTAAAGACATCTTGCGCTCAGAACGATCTAATGTCAACACAACTGCTTCCATTTCATCGCCTACTTTCAAGAAATCTTGTGGGTTACGCAAGTGCTGAGACCATGACATCTCAGAAACGTGGATCAAACCTTCAACGCCTGGCAATACTTCTAAGAAAGCACCGTAATCCGCAACGTTAACGATTTTACCTTTTACTTTAGATCCAACCTCAACCTCAGCAGCTAATGCTTCCCAAGGATGTGCTTGTAATTGCTTCATACCTAATGAGATACGCTTCTTGTTCTCATCAAAGTCTAATACAACTACTTGGATTTTTTGATCTAATTTCAACACCTCTTGTGGGTGGTTGATACGTCCCCACGAGATATCTGTAATGTGCAATAAACCATCTACACCACCTAAGTCGATGAATACACCGAAGTTAGTCATGTTTTTGATCACACCTTCTAATACTTGTCCTTTGTCAAGGTTAGTTAAGATTGTTTGGCGTTGTGCCTCCAAATCCTTCTCAATCAATACTTTGTGAGATACAACTACGTTGTCATTTGTGTGGTTGATTTTAACCACCTTAACTTCCATATTCTTGCCAACAAAAATATCGAAATCGCGAATTGGCTTCACATCAATTTGAGATCCTGGCAAGAACGCCTCGATTCCAAAAATATCTACGATCAAACCACCTTTTGTACGACGCTTTACGAAACCATTGATGATTGTATCTTCTTCCAAAGCTTTCTCAATGTTCGTCCAAGCACCCATTACCTTCGCTAATTTGCGAGATAAGATCAATTGGCCATTTGAATCTTCTTGATTCTCAATGTATACTTCTACTTCATCTCCAGCTTTCAAATCCGGCATATCGCGGAATTCAGATGCAGATACTAGTCCATCAGATTTAAATCCAATGTTGACAATTACTTCACGGTCTGTTTTGCTCACAACAACCCCCTTCACAACTTCCTTCTCAGTTACCGAGTTTAGAGTAGCCTCAATAGCTGCCTCCATTTGTGCTTTTTGATCTGTAGTATAATTACCACCGAATCCTTTTCCTTCAACTAAATCCCAGTCGAAATCCTTTTTTACTTTTGTCATATATACTTGCCCTAGATACATCAACGCGCTGGGCTAACGTGCTGAAATTAAGTGTAAAACAATTTTTAAATTGGGGTGCAAAGATAGAAAGAATAATTTTATTTTCAAGCAAATTCTCTAAATTGGAGGTTCAATAACCTATTTACCATGAAAAAATCAGTTTCTTGGCTCGCTGCAGCCATTTTTGCTTGCACCTTTTTTATGGGTAATGCGCAATCTAACTCACTCAAAACCAACATGTTTATTTCTGAAAAGCCATTTGGCAAAACTACTGCCAACGAACCCGTTACGCTCTATACACTGAAAAATACCCAAGGTATGGAAGTGCATATCATGAATTACGGAGCCATCATCACCAAAATCATCGTGCCCGATAAAAACGAAGTCATGGAAGATGTGGTACTCGGATTCGAAAACGTGGCAGATTACATCAAAGATTCACCCTATTTCGGAGCGGTAGTAGGTCGGTACGGAAACCGCATCGCCGCAGGAAAATTCAACCTAGATGGGAAAAGCTATACATTGGCCGCACAAAATAATGGCCAACATCTTCATGGTGGATTAAAAGGCTTCGATAAAAAAGTATGGAAAACAGTTGCTAAAAAAGATGGCAGCCTTACCTTAGGTTATTTATCTGTGGATGGAGAGGAAGGTTTTCCAGGCAATTTAGAAATTCAAGTAACGTATTCGTTAAGTGAAGACAACTCCATTTCGATGGATTATGTGGCAAAAACAGATCAGGCAACGGTGTTGAATATTTGTAACCACTCTTATTTTAATTTATCAGGAAATGTTAAACGCGATGTGCTTGATCACAATATCCAATTAAACGCCCCATTCTTTATTCCGATTGACAAGGTGCTTATTCCAACGGGCGAGATTAAATCGGTGAAAGGTGGCCCATTTGATTTCACTTCTCCTAAAAAAATTGGATTAGATATCAATGCTGACGATACGCAAATTGCATTCGGCGGAGGATATGATCACTGCTATGCATTTGATAAAGCGCCTGGGGCCTTTGGCAAAATCGCGCATGTAGAGGATCCCGAATCTGGACGTATTATGGAGGTATTCACGACAGAGCCTGGGGTTCAATTCTACACAGGAAATAATTTGGATGGCCACCTCACGGGTAAATATGGTGCCAAATACACCAAAAGAAGCGGTTTCTGTTTAGAAACACAGCATTATCCAGATTCACCGAATAAACCCAACTTCCCATCAACTGTGTTACGACCAGGAGAAACCTATACGTCGAAAACAGTCTATCAGTTTTCAACAAAATAAAAAATGAACGCCGTCAGGATTAAACTCCTGGCGGCATTTTTTTAGCCTCATTCCAGTATATATCCATTTCCGACAAGGTCATCTCCGATAGGTTTTTACCCATTTCGGCCGCACGCTTTTCAAGGTGCTGAAAACGATACATGAATTTTCGATTCGTTCGCTCGACAGCTGTCTCCGGATTGATCTCAATAAAGCGAGCAAAATTTACCAAGCTGAAAATCAAATCGCCCAATTCACCTTCAGCCTCCTCCTTTTGAGCAGCCGTTAACTCTTTACCCACAAAAGTATCTTTAAACTCCCCGAGCTCTTCTTCTACTTTCTCCCAAACCTGCTCCTTCTCCTCCCAATCAAATCCCGCACCGCGTGCCTTCTCCTGAATCCGCATGGCTTTCACTAAGGCCGGCAATGAATTTGGCACACCTCCCAAAACAGACTTATTGCCTTCTTTTAATTTCAAGGCTTCCCAGTTGGCCTTCACCTGCTCCTCCGTCTCCGCAACCACGTCTCCATAAATATGCGGATGCCTTGAAATCAACTTCTCGCAAATCCCGTGCAACACAGATGTCACATCAAAATCTCCTGTCTCAGAACCAATTTTACTGTAAAATACCAAATGCAACATGACATCCCCAATCTCCTTCCGAATCTCAGCCATATCCTTAGATAAAATCGCATCGGACAATTCATATGTCTCTTCGATGGTCAAATGACGCAAGGTATCCATGGTCTGCTTTTTATCCCAAGGACATTTCTCGCGTAAATCATCCATCACACATAATAAGCGATCAAAGGCCTCTGCGGCAGCTGGGTATCTCATATTTATGGGTTTAATCCGTACACACGGACGTAATCGATCAAGAATTTATTAGGAAAAATCGTGTCATCCACACCTTTTTGACCTCCCCAATTACCACCTATCGCTAAATTCAACAAGATATGTTGCTTCTTGTCAAATGGCCACTCTTCCCAACCACGACCCGAATTTTCAAAGGTAAAATATAACTTCCCATCGATGTAAGACTTCACATACTGAGGCGTCCACTCCATCGTATAGACATGAAACTCCTTGTCGAAATCATCCAAGCGGGTTGTTGCCGTCTTTTGCGTATTAATTACGTGGTTAAACGCTTTGGTATGAACAGAAAAATGCATCACACCGGGATTATAGCCCACATGTTCCAAAATATCGATTTCCCCATTATCTGGCCAATAAGCAGAACCATAGTCGGACTGGCTGGCCAACATCCATATCGCCGGCCAGTTGCCTCGACCTGCAGGAATTTTGGCGCGTACCTCAACCTTCCCATATAAAAAATCTTGCTTCCCTTTGGTCACAATTCGAGCCGAGGAGTAACTTCGAGCTCCCATTGGTTCTTTGCGTGCTTCGATCGTTAAAATACCATTCTCAATGTGTGCGTTATCTAAATCTGCTTGTGTGTAAAACTGTAGCTCATTATTTCCCCAACCGGAACCACCTACATCATAGGACCAAATTTTATCATTTGGCAAACCTGGGATATCAAATTCATCTACCCAAATCGGCTTTTCCGTAAATGTATAAACCTTAGGAGGGGCAGGTGGCGTGGGAACAAATGGTTGTGCAGGTGCCGGAGTTTCTGCTTGCGAACACGCAAAAGTTGCGACTAACGCAAAGCCACCAAAAATAGAAATCAAT
>JAIXRT010000215.1 GCA_027485075.1 Cytophagaceae bacterium | reverse complement strand
GTGGTGAATTAGTAGAACCGATTAAGCCGATCGTTTATTATTTAGATCCGGCTACGCCGATGAAACTTCGTAAGCACATGAAAAAGGGTGTGGAGAATTGGCAAAAAGCCTTTGAGGTAGCGGGCTTTAAGAATGCGATTATTTGTAAAGACCCACCGACCGCCGCTGAGGATCCTGATTTTTCACCGGAAGATATTCGCTATTCCGTGATTCGTTATGTGGCAAGTACAACGCGCAATGCGACGGGGCCAAGTGTGAGCGATCCGCGTTCGGGCGAGATTATTGAGAGTGATATTATTTGGTATCATAACCATTTACGGTCGTATCGTAACCGTTTTCTGTTAGAGACGGGCGCGTCCAATCCGAATGCGCGGACTTTGGATACGCGTGAAGAGGACATTGGTGAAATGATGGAAATGGTGATTTCACACGAGGTGGGTCACGCACTAGGTTTCCCACATAACATGGGGGCGAGTAGTTCGTATGAGGTGGAGAATTACCGCAAGGGGGACTTCACGAATAAGGAGGGAATTTCTGCGAGTATTATGGATTATGCGCGTTTTAATTACATCGCGCAGCCGGGAGATCAAGGGGTTCGATACATTCGCCAAATGGGTCCGTATGATAATTATGCGGTGAATTGGGGCTATCGCGTTTTGCCTGATGCTGTTCGTCCAGAAGATGAAGTGCCGACCTTAGACAAATGGATTGAGGCCAAAGCTGGAGATCCAAGATTCCGTTTTGGAAATCAGGGAACGACGTTTGACCCAAGTTCACAGACGGAGGATATCGGTAACGATCCGATTCGTGCGAGTACGTATGCGGTGAAAAACTTGAAATATGTGGCTAAGAATTTGGCCGACTGGACCAGTAAAAAGACGAATGATTATGAAGATTTGATCGAATTAAATGATGAGCTTTTAGGTTCATGGTCACGCTATGTGGGTCACGTGACGACGATGGTAGGTGGTGTGTATGAGCAATATGCGAAGCCAAATCAGAATATTTCGTCGTATAATCCGGTTCCAAAGGCGAGCCAACAAGCCGCTGTTAACTGGTTGATTAGCAATGTATTCACGAATGTGGACTGGTTGATTAACAAAGAAGTCGTAACGCATCACATGGCCGGATACACGGATCGTATTCGTAGTCTGCAAGTTAGCCCGTTGAACCGCATGTTGAGTTTAGAGACTTTTGCCCGCTTGGATAATAGCGGCTTAACGACATCAAATAACTACAAGACAATTGATCTTTTTCAAGACTTACGTGGAGGCATTTGGACTGAGCTAGCCTCAGGGAAAGGTATCGACCGCTACCGTCGTAATTTACAGAAAGCGTATATCGAACGCTTGAAGGCGTTGATGACAGATCAAGCGCCTGCACCTCCTGCTGCTAGTTCTTTTGGACCTCCAAGGGAAACATACCCAGTGGCGCAGTCGGATGTTCGCTCGATCGTTCGCGGGGAGTTAAAAGCGCTTCAAGCGAGTTTAGCTGCGGCAAAAGGTAAGTATACAGATAAAGAAGTGCGCTACCATGTAGATGATTGCTTGGAGCGTGTTTCGTTGATTTTAAATCCTAGGAAGTAGCGTTTTCGACGTAGCTTTTGAAGTTATCTAAAATCATTTGCCAGCCAGCCTGTTGCATGTCTTCTGGGTTTTGATTTTCAGGCTCAAAATGTTCGGTTACTTTCGTTCCTGCTTCGGTAGTTTCGAAAGTAACCTGCATATTGCGGCCATCCCCGATAAATATGTGAAGTGATTGCTCGGGGTTAATTTCAACAAAAGTACCCCAAAAATCAAAGCTCACCGAACCATCTTTTGCAGCCATTTCATAATGAAATTCGCCACCTACTTGTAGGTCAATTGTCGCCTTTGGGCAATGCCAATCCGACGCTGCGAAGTTCCAATTTTGAACATGCTCCGGGGAAGTCCACTTTTCCCACACGGTTTTGATGGGGGAATTAATCGTTGTTTGTACGGTAATCATCATGGTTATTTGGCACCGTCCATGGAGCTTTGTTTGGTTTTATCCGCTAATGGTAAGCGTCCTTTTGCGTTAGAAATTTTCAATACGACTGTGTTTGGCCATTTGTTGTTGGTATAGAATCGTTGGCCATTTACGGCACTGATCGTCAGACCAAGCGGGCTTGCAGACACATAGGTTTTGGCATCAAAATCTTGTTTGTATTCCACGAGTTCGCCTTTGTAGCCTAGGGTTTCCACCGTAGTTTTCTCATTCCCAATCACGTTCGAAAGTACAAAATTTTTGCGTTCGCCGTATTTCCAGTCGTCTGGCGAAGAACGTAAAACAAAGGCATAGATGTATTTCTCATCGTTCGATTGCGTATACCAAACGCCCTCTTCTTTGATAATCGGCATTGGTTTCACGGTATAAATGGATTCTGAATTCGCGAAGTTCCAAAGCGCGATTTCACGAAGGATGGCTTCTTGTTCGATTTGAATTTCGCCATTTGGTTTGGGGCCTACGTTCAATAAGAAGTTTCCACCTTTCGCGCGAATTTCCGCTAGCATATTGATAACGGTGGTGCCTGATTTTTGCGGATCATTGGTGGGTTTATATTGCCAGTCGGTGCCCATCGTGTAACAAGCTTCCCAAGGACGTGGCAAAGATGTATTTGGCGTGGTTTGCTCTGGGGTTTTCATGGCGTCCCGGGTGATCACTAAATCCGGATTGATCGCCCAAGCATATTCACGTAGACCATCACCTGGTCCGTCGATAAATAGGATATCGATTTTGCCGTATTGGGTCAACAACTCTTTCAATTGAGCCTTATCGTATTCCATCAAACCTGGATTGGTTTTTGGATAATGGGCGGGATCTTGTGCTCTTCCGATGGGTTGTTTGTGCGTATGCAAATAGTAAAAATCATCCGGCGAAAAGTAAAGCCCCACGGCGATACCTTCAGCTCGAAACGCCTCCACTACTTCTTTTGTAATATCTCGTTTGAAGGGCGTATTCATGACATTGAAAGTAGTCGTTTTGGTGTTGAACATGGCGAAACCCGCGTGATGTTTGGCCGTAAAAACGACGTATTTCATACCGGCGAGCTTAGCGAGTTTCGCCCAGTCTTTGGGTTTAAACTGTTCTGGATTAAAGTAAGTCGGAAGTTCTTGGATGTATTTATTGACATATTCATCGGAAGCGCCCGACAGCGAATGACTAATCACAGCGCCTAATGTAACGTCCACATTCCAGTGGATAAACATCCCGAAACCGAGGTCTTGAAACCAATTAACGCGTTCCGGTTTATTAGCGGTTTGTTGGCCTATCGCCGAAAACCCAAGTAGGAGGAAGAGGAAAATCTTTTTCATATAGTTAAAAGAGGTCGAGCATTTAAATCTACCAAAAATGTAATTTAGTTTGAAATTATGGATTTAAATTTACCCTTCCGTTCCCAGCGCTAATCATTTGGATGAGTTTTGAATGAAGAAAATATTGATTTTGTGTTTGCTTAGTATAACTGCTTGGGGTCAATCAGACACCTTGCGGGTTACGTTTGGGGCCTATTTAGAAACCTATTATGGTCATTCATTCGCTAGTCCGCGGGCGAGTGAAAAGTCGGCCTTATTTTACAACCACACCACACTTAACCGACCGGCCGTTAACCTGGGGCTCGTGGAGTTTTCTGCCTCAAAATCGAAGTGGACGCTTCGGGGAGATTTCATGCTGGGAACCTATTCGCAGAAAAACTTAGCTGCGGAGCCGGGTCTTTTAAAACATATTTACCAGCTCAATGCGCAAGTGCAATTAGCGCCTAAACATCAGTTGATTGTGGGAATTATGCCCTCCCACCTCGGCTTAGAGTCTGCGAAAAATTGGGAAAATCCGAGTTTTTCGCGCAGTTATATCGCCGAGAATTCGCCTTATTATGAAACAGGATTGGCTTGGAGTTATAGTCCCACGCAACGGATGAATGTGAAGGTTTTGGCATTGACCGGTTGGCAAACAATCCATCGATTTCGTCCAGCTTTAGGGACACAGATTACCATTGAAAATGCCAAAGGCATTCGCTTTAATTCCAGCGGGTTTATCGGTGATGAAGGAAAAGGCTTACGGGTGTTTTATGATAATTATGTATTGATTCCTATTTCAAATCGATTCAATGCCTCCATTAGTTCGGATTTTGGGCTTGAGTCTGGGAAGTTTTGGCATGGGGCAGCCGGCTTTCTTACGTGGAAAGCGAAGCCATCGCTGAAGTTCACAGGGCGTTTGGAATATTATAATGACCCGCATGCCATTATTTTGGCTGAATCTTTGTCAGATGTTTCGCAGTCATTGACTGTAGATTGCCAACTGAAATCATGGAGTATGTTGCGCGCCGAGCTGAAGCATTCGGCGAAATGGGGGAATGAAATTGTAGCGGGGCTTTTGTTTAATCTATCGGCCAATTGACCTAGGGCAAATAATGGGATAATTAGGGGCTTTGACTATATTTGCACAAACAAAATTCAAGCACTATGATTATTGAACCTAGAATGAGAGGGTTTATCTGTTTGACTTCACACCCGAAAGGATGCGAAAAGAACGTATTAGATCAAATTGACTACGTGAAGTCCAAAGGCAAAGTTGCCGGGGCGAAAAAAGTGCTTGTGATTGGAGCCTCGACGGGTTTCGGACTAGCTTCTCGCATCACGAGTGCATTCGGTTCTGATGCTGCAACGATTGGCGTTTTCTTTGAAAAAGCACCTGCAGCAGGTAAAACAGCTTCTCCAGGATATTACAATAGCCTTGCTTTCGAAGCAGCGGCAGGTAAAGCGGGTCTTTATGCGAAAAGCATTAATGGCGACGCGTTCTCTAATGAAGTAAAAGCCCAAACGATCGACTTAATTAAGGCAGATTTAGGCCAAGTTGATTTGGTGATTTATAGTTTGGCATCACCTGTACGTCAGCACCCAGTTTCGGGCGTGTTGCATCGTTCGGTTTTGAAGCCTATCGGCGACACATTTACACAAAAAACGGTTGATTTTCATACGGGCATTGTTTCAGATGTAACAATCACGCCTTGTAATGACGAAGATATTGCGAACACGGTGGAAGTAATGGGCGGCGAGGACTGGTCGATGTGGATGGATGCCTTATTGAATGCCGGCGTTTTAGCGGAAGGCGCGATGTCGGTTGCCTATTCGTACATTGGGCCGGAAGTGACGGAAGCGGTTTACCGCAAAGGAACCATCGGTATGGCGAAGGAGCATTTAGAAGCGACGGCGTTTCAGATTACAAAGGATTTGGCCAAAATAGGTGGCAAAGCATTCGTTTCAGTGAATAAAGCGTTGGTTACCCAAGCGAGTTCAGCGATTCCGGTAATTCCATTGTACATCTCGTTGTTGTATAAAATTATGAAGGCCAAAGGAACGCATGAAGGTTGTATCGAGCAGATCCAACGATTATTCAGCGCGCGTTTATATACAAATGGTGCTATTCCAGTTGACGAGAAAGGACGTATCCGCATCGACGATTGGGAAATGGATGAGGCGGTACAAGCTGAGGTGGCTGAATTATGGAAAGGGGCTACGACAGAAAACCTTACGGCGATTGGCGATTTGGCTGGATATAAATCGGATTTCTTAAATCTATTTGGCTTCGGTTTCGATGGCGTGGATTACGCGGCGGAGGCGAACGAAATGGTCGAGATTCCGGGATTAATTACGGTAGAAAAATAATTTGAAAGCCATCTGAGAGGATGGCTTTTTTTATACAATCTTCAGAAAAATAAATCCTTCGCTGTTCAAGGCCAAAGATTGATGGGATGTTCGGGAGGCTCTAATCGGTTAATGTTTGATTTGATGGGTATCACGAACACTGCTAAATGTAAGATTTAGCATCTTCCACCCCGTATCTTGTTTATGATAGACCTCCGTTACTGTGAATTCTGTTACGACTACTTGTTCGCGTACGACAGCATCTAGTGTGATTCGGTTCCATACAATGGCGGTGTTTCCAAAAAATTCAACGGCAGTATCTTTTACAGTTGCCTTGCGGTACCAAATACTTCCTGATGCAATAATGTTTAATTCTTCTTCTTTTTTCCAAGTACCGCTCATGTGAACAAATTTGGCTTTATCGTCAAAAAGGTCCTTTAGCTTTTCTACGTTTTTATCTGACATCCATTGCCATTTTTCCAAGGATAATTGAATTAATTCCTTTTCTGAAGGCGCTTGTGCAAAGCTTAATGTGGTATTTAGTAATAAAAAGGTTAGTAGTAGAAATTGCTTTTTCATCGTTGGTACATGTTAGAATTGAGCAGGCAATTTCGGGATATGTCATTTAATCTAGCGACCAGAATTACTGCTTTTTCTACCATTTTTACTACTACATACCTTCAGGCAATTGAAATTGTTTAAATTTCGTTTGAAAGCATTATTTATATGGTCAAGACATATACCATTGACTCCATAAGTCAGTATAACACAGATAACAACCACACGACTCAGCACCCTTTGGTGAGTGTGATTGATTTTTCTAAAGCTTCACCGCGCTCATGGGGTGAAGAAACGACACGGGTTAAATTCCATTATGGACTTTACTGTGTTTACCTCAAAGATGTCAAATGTGGTGATATTGTTTATGGTCGCCATACATACGATTATCAAGCGGGAACTTTGGTATTCTTTGCCCCTGGTCAAGTATCAGAATTCGAAATACCTTCACCGGTATATCAGCCGAAAGGTTTCGGGCTCGTATTCCATCCTGATCTTGTACATGGAACAGCCTTAGGTAAGGCATTAGCTACGTATCATTTTTTTAGTTACCAGTCTAACGAAGCTTTACACATTTCAGATGCAGAGCGTCAGGTGGTATTGGATTGCTTTTCGAAAATTGCATTTGAATTATCGCAGAATATTGATAAACACAGTAAAAAGTTGATTTCTGCGAATATTGAACTCCTTTTAAATTACTGCGAACGCTTTTACGATCGCCAGTTTATCTCACGTGATCATGTAAACAAGGGGGTTTTGGCTAGTTTTGAAGAACTATTGAATCAGTATTTTTTATCGGACAAACCTCAGACCTTAGGCTTACCATCTGTTGCTTATTTCGCCGAGCAGTTACACTTCTCGGCTAATTATTTTGGTGACCTAATTAAAAAGGAAACGGGGCAATCCGTGAAAGAATATATTCAAAATAAGCTGATTGATGTAGCGAAAGATCGTGTTTTCGATGGCGACAAGTCTGTCAATCAGATTGCTTATGAACTAGGCTTTAAATATCCACAACACTTCACGCGTTTGTTTAAACAGCGGGTAGGAAACACACCGCTTGCTTACCGAAATTTGAATTAAAACGACTTAAATTGCGCTAAATAATCAGCATATGATCAAGAAATTCACAGTACGCATAAATAAGAAATCTCTCACGGTAACCGTGGATGAAAACATGCCACTTTTGTGGGTACTTCGAGATGTGTTAGATATGAAAGGAACGAAGTATGGTTGTGGCGTAGGTTCCTGCGGCGCATGTACCGTTCACTTGAATGGCGATGCAGTTCGGTCGTGTCAATTACCCATTTCGGCCTTAGCTAATCAAGACATTACGACGATCGAAGGCTTATCAGTCAAAGGAGATCATCCCATACAAAAAGCTTGGATCGACGTAGACGTTGCCCAATGTGGATACTGCCAGTCAGGCCAAATCATGAGTGCCGCAGCGCTGTTAAAAAGTACACCGAAGCCAACGGAAGAAGATATCGAGAATTTTATGACGGGAAATATTTGCCGTTGTGGAACGTATACACGTATTAAAAAAGCCATCCAACTAGCAGCAGCCTCGAAATAAGATGAAAAAGACATCAGAAAATTATAGCAGACGTTCGTTTTTAAAAGTTTCTTCTTTGAGCGGAGGAGGATTGATGTTGGGGATCTCTTGGTTTGCATCAGCGAAGTCGGAAGAAACCTTACAAGCACTGGGAGCAGAACCTACTTGGGAGAAATTAACTAGTTACATTAAAATTACTCCAGATAACCAAGTGAAGATCTTTTCACCTAATCCAGAGTTTGGGCAAAATGTGATGACCTCGTTGCCGATGTTGATTGCTGAGGAATTGGATGTCGACTTTAAGGCGGTTCAGGTTGAACAAGCCAATTATAGCCTTGCCTTGTACAATCGTCAATTTACGGGAGGTAGCCAATCGATCCGTCAAGCTTGGAAGTTGTTGCGTACGGCTGGGGCTTCTGCGCGTCAGATGATTCTAACAGCTGCCAGCCAAGAATGGAATGTGCCTATCACAGAGTTAACGACTGCAAATGGGATGGTAATGAATTCATTTAGTGGCAAGTCGGCAACTTACGGATCTTTTGCGACAGCAGCTTCGAAATTACCTGTGCCGAAAGACATCGTTTTAAAAGGAAATAAAAACTTCAAGTTATTAGGCACCCCACAGAAGAATGTGGAAGGACCAAAAATTGTGAAAGGCCAACCCTTATTTGGGATGGACTATCAGGTTCCGGGCATGCTCATTGCGATGACCGAACGTCCGCCGGCTTTCGGGATGCGCTTGAAGTCTTTTGATGCGTCGGTAGCGAAAAAGATGCCAGGTATCGTGGACGTTTTCCCGATTCAGGTCTATGAGCCTACACAGAAATTAGCCATGTTTGATACACGTACGTTCAATGAGGTGATTGCGGTGGTGGGAAAGAATACGTGGGATGTTATGAATGCGCGGAATGCGCTGAAAGTGGTTTGGGAAAATGCACCTGAGACGAAGGAATTGGGTATGAATGGTCGGGATACGGTAGTTCCGGCGGGTTTGGAGAGCACGAAAAAGCATTATGCCGACATGCTTGAAATGGATAAAAAGCCGGGCCGCGTTGAGCGTAAAGATGGAGATCCAGAGAAGGCATTTGCTGAGGCAAAGCATGTGATTGAGCGGACGTATACAGCCCCGTTTTTAGCACATAATATTATGGAGCCTACGAATACCTTCGCCCATGTGCAGGGGGACAAGGTTCGTATTTTAGGTCCGATTCAGGGGCCTGATATGGTGGCAAATACAGTGGCAGCGCGCTTAGGGATACCGAAGGAAAATATTGAGATTGAGTTGGCCCGAATGGGGGGCGGTTTTGGCCGTCGGGCCTATGGCCACTACATGGTGGAAGCTGTCTTGATTTCGAAGCAGGCAAATGCCCCGGTAAAATTAATTTACAAGCGTGAGGACGATGTGAGTGCGGGTATTTATCGCCCAACCTACCAAATGACGTATCGTGCCGCTTTCGATGAAAACAAGCGCTTGACGGCGATGCACATCAAGGGCGGAGGCATACCTGAATCTCCCTTACACGCAAATCGTTTCCCAGCGGGAGCCTTGGATAATTACCTAGCGGAGAGTTGGTCAATTCCTTCGAACATTACCATTGGAGCTTTCCGTGCTCCGCGTTCCAACTTCAATGCGGCAGCGGAACAGTCCTTTTTAGATGAAATTTCGGAATATATGGGTAAAGATCCGATTGCCTTCCGATTGGAATTGTTGCAACGCGCCAAAGATAACCCAGTAGGTAAAAGCAACGATTATGATGCAGCACGTTACATGGGTGTTTTGGAATTAGTGCGAGATAAGTCGGGCTGGGGAAAACCTGAAAATGCGGGTAAGAAAAGAGGCGTTTCGGCGTATTTCTGCCATAATTCATATGCCGCACAGGTAATTGATTTGCGGGTGAAGGATGGTCAGGTGATTGTCGATCAGGTTACATCGGCTTTAGATTGTGGCGTGGTGGTGAATCCTGAAGGAGCAAAAAATATGGCCGAAGGAGCGGC
>JAIXRT010000027.1 GCA_027485075.1 Cytophagaceae bacterium | reverse complement strand
GCAGCCATCGAATCTGGTTTTGCCAAAATCGCCCACGGCGGTCAATATATCCTCATTGGGCTTCAAAAAGAGGCCATTTCCTTCATCCACCCCGAGTTTCACAAGCGTGAAGCCACACTTATGAGTAGTCGAAACGCCACGCGCGAAGACTTTTTATATGTGATGGATTTGTTGCGCACCAAGCAGATTAATGCCCAAGATTTCATCAGCCACCACGTGGCGTGGGCAGAAGTGGATGAGGTATTTCCGAAAATACACTTGCCGGAAATGGGGGTGATAAAAGCAGTTATCAGTGGCCAGTAGTCAGTAATCAGTGGTCAGTCCGGAGGGCTTTGTAGAGACGCGACACCTCGCGTCTATTAGATTTTCAACGTTAGTCATGACTCAAAAATCGGCGTGAAAACGCCTCAAACTTTGGCAATCCTGAAAGGTTTGCCAAAGAAAAAAGACGCGAAGTGTCGCGCCTCTACAAACGGGCTAAATTCTAGATAAATGGGTTCGACCACTTCTTGTCCGTGTATACATTATTCCCAGAAAGTGTTCTTAAAAACTGCACAACAGCGTTAATCTCTGCTTGAGTCATGTTAAGTTGTTGGCCTATATTATTAGGTTTTAACCGTGCATCTAAGTTCTGGTTGCGCACATTGTTAATAGAATTATAATGTCCAAGCATAGCCGGTAATCCGCGAATAGCTCCCGTATGCATCATAGGCGAATTCAAACCTCCGGAAGGGTTTACTAAATCGCGCAGTGATGGTGCACGAGTATTTCCTAAATCTTGTGTATTATCACTGATTACCCCAATGATCCCATTATTACGTGTGTTAGGGTCAATATCAAATTCTGGGGCACGATGACATCCCTGACACCCAAATCCGCCACTAGTTCGTTGGCCTTGCGCATTAAAAACCGGAGGAGTTAAAAACAAGGTTTTTCCTTGGTTTTCAATCGCAGTAAAGTTGGGAAACGCTTGGCCATCGTTAGCGACTTGCGCTCTACCTACATCGTATTTTGAATCAAAGGATTGTATGGATCGGATAAATTGTGCCAAAGCCTGTTGCATACGAGATTCTGTCACATTTGCATCGCCATATGCCCAAACAAATAATTCTTTGTAATAAGGAATATCGCCTACTTTTTTGAGCAAATCGCGCATATCTGCCCGACCATTTTGACCACTAAAACCCATTTCAAGGTGGTCCTGAATAGGCGTGGTTGTTTGAGCTTCAAGATTTAAAGCACGTTCATCCCAAAAGAATTTAGACTCCTGCGCAAAACGCGCATTAATTAAACGCATGGAATGTCGGACCGTAATTCCTCCAGATACACCCTTACTTGCAACCGCCGTATCACTAAATGCAAATTCCTGTTTGTGACATGACGCGCATGATAAAGAATTATCTATGCTCAAATTGGTATCATAAAAAAGCACCCGACCTAGCGTCGCAGTGCGATCTTGAATAGCATTTTGTCCCGAATTATCACGGGTAATATATCTTGGAACTGTTTGATTTGCATAATTATCCAGCTGTGTAAAAGATATTTTCGAACCAAAAATCGCCTTACTTGCTGTCAATGCCTCCGAAGGGTCAACTACAGTTTCCGTTTGCTCACATCCTGATAACATCAGGACCAATAACCATAGTCTTTTCATGTGCGATTTTTTAATTGCCTAAAACTAAACAATTCAAGCGAAAAAATTAGGTTTAACTATAAATTAGGGAAGTCTAATGACAATCTGTTTGTATCCTTAAGTCAATGGGTACTAGTCATCAGTCCGGAGAACTTTGTAGAGACGCGATACCTCGCGTCTATTAGATTTTGAACGTTAGACAAGACACAAGAATCGGCGTGAAAACGCCTCAAACTTTGGCAATCCTGAAAGGTTTGCCAAAGAAAAAAGACGCGAAGTGTCGCGCCTCTACAAACGGGCTGATTCCCTCCGGACTAATTCCCTCCGGACTTACTACTGACCACTGACTACTAACCACTGACCCCTACCTCGGTTGAATCTCCTTAAGCGTCGATTGAACTTTAGGTGCTTGGCGCGGGCCGCGTTGTGGGTCGATATCGCGCTGTGTCGTGCGCTGCGATTTGTCTTTCAAGATGAAAAAACGCAAGGCAAATTCGTGCGTTTGGTTGCTAATTTTAGACACTACGCCCGTTGGCATTTCATACACATAGCCCAAATAAAACTTCTTACTCGCCTGTATGCCCAACCGAATACCAATACTTTCTTGGTGACGGTAGTTCAATCCCGCATCTAACTTTCCGCGAAGATTGGCCATTAATTGGACATCCCAGCTCAAAGGCACATCAGTCGCAAGGCGTGCCATGGCATTCGGATATAAGGTAAGGTCATCGGTTAGTTCAAGTTTCGTTCCCACCATGGTATACATGTAAGTCGCATCTTTATAGCCTCCCGAAAGCTCACCAAAATCATACTTAATGATCCTTGGCATCGCAAAACTCACAAAAAATCCATCCTGCTTACTGATCTTAACGCCCCAGCCCGTATTGAATTTCAGGCCCGTGGACCGATCCGCATTAAATAACGGATCCCCCTGATTTGTTAAGGCCAAACCTGTAAAATTCAACGCCACATTCGCCAATCCCAAACGGATACCCCCGGATAAAATCCACTTTTCAGTCAAGCGCGTATGGTACGCAAAATCTCCCGAAAAGGTCGTCATTTTGACGGGGCCTAATTGGTCCAACATCGCATTGACTCCAATCCCTCGACGCTCTTTCCATTTGAAATTTCCATTAAAGAAAAATGTTTGGGGCGCACCCTGAATCCCCAACCACTGCTGGCGATACATCACAAACACTTCGCTCGTATCGCCCCGACTTCCCGCTGTCATCGGATTATAGACCTGCGGATTTAAGCGATACAAATTGTACTGCGGCTCTATTTGGGCATGCGCAATTTCCGCTGAACAAATCAGCAAAAAAAGCATGCCTAAGGCGAGTTGGGTAATGTTTTTCATTTAAATAAATTTAATAGTAGTCAGTTATCAGTATCCAGTCGTCAGTGAGATCTAAATACTAATTACAGGCTACTGACCACTGGCTACTGACCACTGATTACTTATTTTGCTAACCGATTGATATACACATACTGCCCAATATCTGGCCATTTGCCACGGTAATCAATCACGTAATAATAAACTCCATCTGGCAACAACTGGTCATCTTCCAAAAGACTAAACGCACGGTCGGTTTTTCCGCCCCAATCGTTTTTGTAGTTTTCTGTTTCATAAACAATGTTACCCCACCGGTTAAAGATGGTCAACCTGTTTGGCTGACGCCGCAGGATACCCGGTATGATCAAGACGTCATTCAAGCCATCCCCGTTCGGCGAAATACCTTGCGGTGCGAAATCGGCGCAATCATCCGTATCCAAGCGGTTTTCAATACCATCTTTATCGCAATCCGGTAGCGCACCGTAATTCACGTCATCCTCCAACTTGTCCTCAATGCCATCACCATCCGAATCAATATCTTGATAATCTGGCTTGCCATCTTTGTCGGTATCCACTGGATTATTCTTATCTGGACCCGCCTCATACGCATCACTATATCCATCATTATCGGAATCCAAATCACGGTAATCTGGCAATCCATCACCGTCTGTGTCCACTGGTTTGGCTGGATCTTTACCCGCCTCAACCGCGTCAGGAATGCCATCATTATCGGAATCCGTATCTTGGTAATCCGGCTTGCCATCCCCATCGGTATCGATCGGTTTATTCGGATTTGGCCCAGCCTCCACGGCATCTGGAATGCCGTCATTATCGGAGTCCAAATCTGTATAATCCGGTTTCCCGTCACCATCCGTATCGACTGGTTTCGATGGATCTTTCCCTGCCTCCACGGTATCTGATATGCCATCATTATCCGAGTCGGTATCCAAGTAATCTGGCTTACCATCTCCGTCCGTATCCACCGGAATGGCTGGGTCTTTGCCTGCCTCAACTGCATCCGGAATACCATCATTATCGGAGTCCGTATCCAAGTAATCAGGCTTGCCATCTTTGTCGGTGTCCACCGGATTCAACGGATCTTTACCCGCTTCTACCGCATCTGGAATACCGTCATTATCCGAATCCGTATCTTGGAAATCTGGCTTGCCGTCACCATCGGTGTCTACCGGCTTGACTGGATCACTTCCTGCTTCAAGCGTATCCGGTATACCATCATTATCCGAGTCCGTATCCAAATAATCTGGCTTGCCATCTCCATCGGTATCCACTGGTTTCGCTGGGTCTTTTCCTGCCTCCACAAAATCCGGAATGCCATCATTATCCGAGTCGGTATCTTGGTAATCTGGCTTGCCGTCGCCGTCCGTATCAACCGGTTTTGATGGATCTTTGCCTGCTTCGACGCTGTCAGGAATACCGTCATTATCGGAATCGATATCCAAATAATCTGGCGTACCATCGCCGTCCGTATCCACTGGTTTCAACGGATCTTTGCCCGCTTCTACACTGTCTGGAATACCATCGTTATCTGAGTCAATATCCAAATAATCTGGCTTGCCATCGCCATCCGTATCTACCGGTTTCAACGGATCTTTCCCTGCTTCTAAGCTATCAGGTAATCCATCATTATCGGAGTCTAAATCTTGATAATCAGGAGTGCCATCCTTATCCGTATCCACTGGATTGCTTGGGTCTTTGCCCGCCTCCACGCTATCTGGAATGCCGTCATTATCTGAGTCAAGATCACGGAAGTTTGGTCGGCCATCGCTGTCTGGATCTGCTCCTAATTCCACGCGATCTGGAATGCTATCATTATCCGAATCTAAATCCAAATAATCTGGTGTTCCATCTGCATCGGTATCGATCGGCAACGGACTCACAAATTGCTTGCGGTCATCGTAGCCATCTCCTTGATCATCTTGCAAGTTGGTGCAGCTTGGACAGCGGTCGGCACCTTCCCAACTATCAGGAATCGTATCGCCGTCGGAGTCAAGATCTAGGTAATTTGGCGTACCATCTTTATCGGTATCTGCCAATCCTTCGATCGCATCACCTAACCAATCTCCATCTGAATCTAGATCGCGGTAGTTTGGCAGCTTATCACCATCAGGATCGTTTGTCAATTCAACTGAATCCGGAATGCCATCTCCATCTGCATCTAAATCCAAGAAGTCTGGCGTACCATCTTTGTCGGTGTCTGGAACTTCCAACGCCCCAGCACCCTCGACGCAATCACCAAGTCCATTGCCATTCGTATCGATATTCGCACAATCCACGATTCCATCTGAATTCGCATCAGTAGCTGCGCGGAATTTAGCATTTCCTTCGGCGCTATCTAGGATACCATCACCGTCGGAATCTTTGTCTAGGTAGTTCGGAATACCATCACCATCCATATCGCCGATGTACTCACGCTTATCTGTAATTCCGTCATTATCGGAGTCTAAGTCCACATAATCTGCGTCGCCATCGCCATCCGAATCGCGGTTTTTCTCATAACTATCATTAATGCCGTCGCCATCTGAATCTTCATCCAAGTAATTTGGAATGCCATCCCCATCAAAATCTTGACACGTCGGTCCGCCACCAAAGCACTCAAAACTATTCGAGATTCCATCGGAATCGCAATCTGCATTTTGGAAGAATTTGTATTGTGGAGTTCCCATAGCAGGTACCGCGCCCACTAGTCCGCCCACGCAGAAGTCCAATGGACTTGGATCGGTTCCGTTCGGATTTCCGTCGCCATCGCAGTCGTAAGTCAACCAAACCGAAGTCGCATTTGCGATCACTTGGCTTGCTGGATTGTAACTACACCCGCTCGTTGGATCCGTGCCATCCGTACGTTCAACTGCATTCGTAACACCGTCGCCGTCGCAGTCGGCGGCCAACCACGCCGCGGAAGGAACGAGTCTTTGATTCGCGGAATTCAAGCTACACGCATCTGCAGGGTTGGTGCCATCGATGGCCTCTTGCCCATTGCTAACGCCGTCGCCGTCGCAATCGGCAGCAGGGTTTGATGGGTCGCAAACCTCAATCGTAACTGTAGCCGTGGCACAAACGCTTGTTACGGTGTTACATACTTGATACGTCAAGGTCACCGTTCCGCCTTCAGAAGGAGCTGGAACATAGGTCATCACACCTGTCAACGCGTTGAATGTGGCAGTTCCCGTGGCGGTTCCACCTGCGATACGCGATAAACTAATCGATGCGCCAGGTAAGAAATCGTCATTCGTCAAGATGTTGCCTGAAATAATTCCGGTCGAACTCGACTGAAGCGCATCGTTTTTGGCAACAGGTGTCAATTTATTAGGATCCGTCGCATTTGGATTTCCATCACGGTCGCAGTCGGCAGCCAACCACGCCGCAGATGGCGTCAGGGTTTGATGTGCAATAACAAAGGCACAAGGATCCGTTGGGCTGGTTCCATCAGCGCGTTCCATGGCATCGGAAACACCGTCGCCATCTGAATCTAAATCGCGGAAATCTGGAATACCATCACCATCCGCATCCGTTACGGATGATCCAGCACCTTGTTCATTGGCATCTAAAATTCCATCCCCATCGGAGTCCACATCACGGTAATCTGGAAGTCCGTCCCGATCCGTATCCACCGTTCCTTCGATCGCATCGCGCAATCCATCGTTATCTGAATCAAGATCTTTGTAATCGGGCACGTTATCGCCATCCGTATCGCGCGTACCTTCCACCGAATCTGGAATGCCGTCACCGTCTGAATCCGAATCTCGGTAATTTGGAATGCCGTCGCCGTCAGTGTCAATATTTCCTTCTGCATTATCTGGAATGCCATCATTATCGGAATCGGTCTCGCGGTAATCTGGAATATTGTCGCCATCCGTGTCGCGCGGTACGTTCCCGTTAGATCCTCTTTCCGCACTATCCAAAATTCCATCCCCATCGGAATCTGTATCGAATGGATCTAGGCCGCCGGTGCCATCGGTGTTTGGTGCGGTGTATCCGCCGTTTGCGTCAACAGGCACCCCGTCTGCGTCTACGGTGCCATCGACGATTCCGTCGCCATTGAAATCTAGGCCATTGGCTTCTCGGACATCTTTAATGCCATCACCATCAGAGTCTAAGTCATAGCGATTAGGTGTTCCGTCGCCATCAGTATCGCAATTAGCAGATACAGGCGAACAGGCCGCATTTTCCACGCTATCTAAGATACCATCGTTATCTACATCTAAGTCTGAACTGTCTATGACACCATCGTTATCAAAGTCTAACGGACAACCAGCAAGGGCAACGGAACCGGAAGTCAAGCGGCAAATATCAACGCCGTCAAGGACGGTGTCGTTGTCCGAATCTGTATCGCGGAAATCTGGCAATCCATCGCTGTCCGTATCTACTGGTGTACTGCCCGGCCCTTTTTCATTGGCATCTGTCACGCCATCCCCATCAGAATCTACATCAAGGTAGTCGGGATTTGCATCGCCATCCGTATTCGTTATCCCTTCGATTAGATCAGAAATGCCGTCGCCATCGGAACCTCGATCAAGGTAATTTGGTATGTTGGCACCGTCTGGATCGCCACGTAATTCAGTTGCGTCAGGTATGCCGTCTGCGTCAGAATCGAGATCACGGAAGTTTGGAATGCCATCGCCGTCGGAATCTACAGTTCCTTCAATCGCATCCGTGATGCCGTCACCGTCGGAATCTAAGTCTTTATAATCCGGCGTATTGTCATTATCAGTATCAAAAGTTCCCTCGATTCGGTCTGTAATTCCGTCGCCATCTGAATCTGGATCTAGGTAATCTGGCAACGCATCACCATCGGTATTGACTGTTCCTTCGGTGGCGTCAGATATGCCATCGCCGTCGGAATCTAAATCACGGAAGTTTGGAATGCCATCGCCATCTGCATCGGCGCTACCTTCTGTCGCATCTGAAATACCATCGCCATCCGAATCTAAATCTAAATAATCAGGAACAGCGTCACCATCTGTATCGCGGGTTCCTTCGATTAAATCAGAGATGCCGTCGCCGTCTGAATCTGGGTCACGGTAGTTTGGTCTACCATCCGTGTCAGTATCCACGACCCCTTCAATTCGGTCTAATATACCATCATTGTCGGCATCCACATCCCGGTAATCTGGTGTGGTGTCGCCATCCGTATCCACTGCGCTGAGCACGGTCGGGCTATCTACTTTGCCATCGTCATTCGCATCGGTCCCGTTGGCCTCAATCACATCTTTGATACCATCTCCGTCGGAGTCAAGATCCAAATAATCAGCTGTTCCATCACCATCGGAATCGCGGGTTCCTTCTATAGAATCTGGTAAGCCGTCACCGTCTGAATCCAGGTCAAGGTAATTTGGCGTGCCGTCACCATCGCTGTCGGTTAGACCTTCGATGCGATCGGAAATACCGTCGCCGTCCGAGTCCGTATCGTATGGATTAGACCCACCGGTTCCATCGGTATTTGGTGGCGTCAATCCGGTCCCTGCACTCGATGGAATACCATTCACATCCACGGCTCCATCCGCTTCCCCATCGGCATTTGCGTCTGTTCCGCCAGCTTCAATAACGTCTGAAATGCCATCGTTATCGGAGTCGCGGTCAAGGCGATTTGGAATGCCATCGCCATCCGTATCGCACGAAGCAGATACCGGATTACAAGCCGCATTTTCTACACTATCTAAAATACCATCGTTGTCATCATCGAGGTCGTTGACATCATCGTACGTATCCGCATCAAAGTCGGCCGGACAACCTGTTGGGCTGGATCCCACCACCAACGGACATTGATCAGTCGCGTCTAGCACACCGTCGCCATCACTATCTAAATCTAAATAATTTGCTGATCCATCCCCATCGGTATCTGCCGT